>CAZTEA010000098.1:0-5335 GCA_964612315.1 uncultured Oscillospiraceae bacterium
GCGGGAAACAAAGCATAATTTGTGAGATAGTTCATTTGAGTGGAATATTCGTAATTTTCGGGTATTTCATTCAAAAAAGTCCTTTGATTTTTTAGGAAAGCGGTTCGGCTTTCCTGCTCAATTTGAGTAATTTTTCTGCGGGAACGAATAACTGCGTTTTGATAAACAAATAAAATATAAAAAAGTCCGCCGAACAAAGGGAATATTAAAATAAGAAAAATCCATGTAAGCTTGTAGGCTCCTTTTTTTCGCTGGGAGATAATGTGAAGAGCCACCACTACGCTTAAAATTCTGCAAACAATGTCGATTGCGATTGAAGCTTGGCTTCCGCTGGCAACAAGATATATAATAAGTGCAGCCTGCATAAGCATAAGCAAAATAACTTCGGCTCTTCGGCGCATAAGCTTGCTGAGCCACGCTTTTCTCATTTGTAAACACCTCTTCTTTTAAGTCTTTACAAAATTTTAACATATCCCATTTTTGATGTCAAGAAAATAATTGTATTAAATTGGCAAAAAAGTATTGGATTTTAAAAAAAGATGTGGTATAATGATTCGAGCAAAGATTACATATCGACAAAAATAGGGTGAAGATGATTTAGCTTTGCGCATCGATACAAAATTCAGCGTAAAATTATCTTCTGAAGCTTTTGTTGATTTTAAAGGTGATTTAATAAAAAGTTGGTTTAAAAGTATCTGATTGGTATAAAATAGGCGGTAAAAGGAGATAAAAATGAGAAAAACAAAGATTGTATGTACTATAGGCCCTGCATCAAGAAGTGAAAAGGTCATTGAAGAAATGCTGAAAAGCGGAATGAATGTGGCGAGAATAAATTTTTCCCACGGAACTCATGAAGAACACAAGAAAACAATAGAGACCTTCAGAAAAGTCAGAGATAAGCTGGAGCTTCCTGCTGCGGTTATGCTTGATACAAAAGGACCGGAAATCAGACTCGGTTTATTTAAAAACGGAAAAATTACGCTCAATGAGGGAGACAAATTTTGCCTCACCACAAAGGATGTGGAAGGGGACGAAAAATGCGTTTCCATCACATATAAAGAGCTTCCGTCCCAGCTTCCCGTGGGAAACAAAATTCTCATTGATGACGGGCGAATAAGCCTTAAAGTTATCCGTATAACAGAAAGTGATATTGAATGCGAAACCTTGATAGGCGGAGAAATTTCCGATCATAAGGGCGTTAATATCCCCAATGTGCATCTTGATTATCCATATCTCAGCGAAAAGGATAAAGAAGATTTGGTGTTCGGGGTTAAAATGGATGTTGATTTTATTGCGGCTTCATTCGTGCGCTCTAAGGAAGATGTTATTGCAATAAGGAATTTCCTTGATTATCACGGCGGCTACAATATCAAAATTATTTCAAAAATCGAGAATATCGAAGGTGTGGAAAATTTTGAAGAAATTTTAGAATATTCCGACGGAATAATGGTTGCAAGAGGGGATATGGGCGTTGAAATTGAGTTCGAGAAGCTTCCCGGTTTGCAGAAAAAGTTTATAAGAGAGTGCTACAGTCAAGGTAAAATGATTATTACCGCCACACAGATGCTTGAATCGATGATTCACAGCCAAACGCCCACAAGAGCGGAAATTACCGATGTTGCCAATGCTGTTTTTGACGGAACATCGGGAATAATGCTTTCGGGTGAAACCGCTATCGGTGAGCATCCGGCTCATGTTGTGAAAACAATGGCGAAAATTGCGGAACAGGCGGAAAGCGATGCCTTTTCCATGAGTATTTACAAGGATTTTCAATATAAAATCGATGCAGAAGATACAACAAATGCCATTTGCGATGCGGCTTGCACAACAGCAAATGATATTAAAGCAACGGCAATTATTGCCATAACAAAATCCGGATACACGGCAAGACGAGTTTCAAAATTTAGACCGATACAGGCGATTATTGCCACAACTCCCGAAGAGAAAACCTTCCACCAGCTTACACTCAGTTGGGGAGTTTATCCAGTTAAGGCGATATATCAAAACGATGCCAATGTTCTTTTTGACCATTCGGTTGCTTGCGCAAAGCGATACGGTCTTGTTAAAAACGGAGATACAGTTGTTATAACGGCAGGTGCGGACGGTTCGACAAATGTGCTTAAGGTTCAGCAGGTTAAAACAGGTGTAAGATAGGAGACAACGGTATGAAATTCAAGGAAAAGCTTGATAAACCGAAAAAATATAAAGAAAAATATCTGGACGGAATAAAAAGTATTATTGAAAAGCGTGAAAAAGAGCTTGAGAGTGTTCGGTGTGAGTATACAAAGGATATTTTCGCAAATCCCGAAAAATATCGAAATGATTTGATTGAAATGCTTGGCTGGCCGCTTACCGAAAAAAGAGAAAATGTTCCCAAAGTGAAAGAGGAATTTTTAGCCGATGAAGGTGAGTTTTCGATTTACCGTATGCGGTTTGAAGTTTTGGACGGACTTTATCTTACAGGACTTTTCTTTAAACATAACGATGCAAAAACACGGCCGCTGGTAATTGCTCAGCACGGAGGACAAGGAACGCCCGAGCACGTGGCGGATATCAACGAAGTGGGCACTTGCAATTATAATTATATGATAGACCGTATTATGAAGTACGATGTTAATGTTTTTGCGCCCCAGCTTTTGCTTTGGTTTACGGAAACATACGGCGTGGAATATACCCGTCATGAAATTGATGCAAAACTTAAACGGGTTGGCGGCTCGATAACCGCTCTTGAAATTTACGGAATACAGAGAATTCTTGACTATTTCGAAGTACAGAATTATGTAAGTAATTTCGGAATGATAGGACTTTCCTACGGCGGTTTTTACACCCTTTTCACAACTGCTGCCGATACAAGAATTAAGTCGGCGATAAGTTGTTCTTTCTTCAATGACAGAAAAATGTATCCCTGGAGCGACTGGACATGGTTTAACTCGGCAAAAATGTTTAACGATGCGGAAATTGCGGCGTTGGTTTATCCGAGAAGGCTTTGCATAGAAGTCGGAGATAAGGATGAACTGTTTGACGGAAAATTTGCAGCAGTCGAGTTTGAAAGGCTTAAGTCCTTATGCGGAGAGGTTGGCTGTGAGTGGCTTGATTTCATTCTTTTTGACGGCACTCACGAATTTCATAAAGGTGATAAACCGATAGAAAGATTGGTAAAGGATATTTTGTAATATGGGAAAAAGAAAAGAAGAACTGTCGCTTCAAAATATTATATGCGCTCTTGCGGTTATATTTATTCATGTAAGCTCCGAAGCGGTGGTGGGCTTGAGAAAAGAGTCCGTTTCTTACGGAGTTATATACAGCTTGTGGCAGGCGGCGTCCTTTGTGGTTTTCGGCTTTGTGTTTTTAAGCGGAATAAAGCAGTTTATGGGTCAAACAGAGAAGTTTGATATGATAAGTTTCTATAAAAAGCGCTTGCTGAAAATCGTTGTGCCGTACATATTATGGGTCGGAATTTATTTTGTTTACGATTTGATTATGGGTGTTTCACCACTCGAAATAAAGAATTTTGTGTATTTCGTAATTTCGGGCGATTATATAGGGCATTTCTATTTTGTGGTGCTTATTGTGCAGTTTTATTTGCTTATGCCGATTTGGTTTAAGCTTTTTAAATCCGTAAGCCCGGCAATTATGATTCCTTCAGCGTTCGGAATATCCGTTATATTCGGCAGAGCCCTTCCGGATTTGCTTAGGATTGTAACAAACGGAGGCTTTGATTTTCGTTTTGCGGACAGAATCTTTACGACTTATTTTCTGTTTTGGACGATGGGCGCATATATTGGCTTGAATTATCAAAAATGCGTTCGAAAAATTAAAGAAAATCGGGGTATTTTGTATTTGTTGTTCGGTATTGCGACTGTTTTGACTTTAGCCGTTGGCTTATATCAAAACAGAAACGCTGCTTATTATGCTTGGTTTGAGGATTTACTGTTAATTTACAGGGTTGCGGCGGTTTTCTTTGTTTTTGCTTTTTCATTGGGAAAAGTAAACAGAGTAATGGATAGCGGCTTTATGAGGACATTGGATGCGTCAAGCTACAACATATACCTGTCGCATTTATTTGTTTTGCGAATAGTGGACAGACTGCTTAATGAGTATGAAATCTTCGGACTTAAAGAACGCTACATAATAAGATTTGCGGCAGTTTACACAATCTCCTTGGGAATGTGTATGCTATACACGATGTGTCGTAGAATTTTGAAAGAAAAAATCCGCAAAGGGGATAAATAATGGCTTTGAAAAATTTTCTTAAAAAGAATGTCGTTATGGAAATTGCTTTTGCGGCGGCACTTATAACAAGTTTTATAGTTCCGGTGGATAAGCAATATATCGAATATTTTGATTTTAAAACACTTGCTTGTCTGTTTTGCGTGCTGGCTGTTGTTTGTGCTCTTAAAAACATTAACTTTTTTTATGTGTTGGCAAGAAAGATTGTTTCTCTTTTTAAAACAACGAAAATGTGCGTATTGGCGCTGGTTTACATAACTTTTATAGGCTCTATGCTGATTGCCAATGATATGGCACTTTTAACATTTTTGCCTTTGGGTTATATAGTGCTTAAATCTACGGGGAAACAAAAGTATATGGCGTTTACTTTTATTATGCAAAACATTGCGGCAAATCTTGGCGGAATGCTGACTCCTTTCGGTAATCCGCAAAATCTTTATTTGTATTCCGTTTATAATATTCCCGACGGAGAATTTGTCCAAATAATGATAGTTCCTTTTTTGCTTTCCGTTACGCTAATAACGCTCTGCTGCTTAATTGTTGTGAAGTCGGAGCCTTTGGAGCAACGGGAGGAAAAAGTGCAGCTAAATCCGTGGCGAACGGCTTTGTATATGGTACTTTTTGCTTTGTCCGTTGCGGTGGTGTTTCGAGGAATCCCCTATCAAATCGGGTTGATTACCGTTTTGACGGTTTTGCTTGCGGTAGACAGAAAGGCTTTAAAAGCGGTTGATTATCCGTTGCTTTTAACCTTTGTGTTTTTCTTTGTTTTTGCGGGAAATATGTCAAGAATTGAGGTTGTGCGTTCTTTGCTTTCTTCTTGGCTTAACAAAAATACACTTTTGGTCAGTATTTGCTCCTGTGAGTTTATAAGCAATGTTCCGTCGGCAATTTTGCTGTCTCGATTTACGGAAAATTACCGAGAATTGCTGATTGGCGTTAATATCGGTGGAGTCGGAACCCTTATTTCGTCCTTGGCGAGCCTTATAACTTTTCGTGAATATCTTAAGCACAATCCGGGTAAGACGAAATATTACATAGGAATGTTTTCGGTTTATAATTTTTCGTTTTTGATAATATTAACAGGTGCTATGCTGTGGCTTAAATG
>CAZTEA010000099.1:0-5253 GCA_964612315.1 uncultured Oscillospiraceae bacterium
CTTTTATATACATTATTTTATTTTAAATATTTAATTATGCCAATACAAGCTTTAAGAAGGTCTTTTTACCTTTTTTAACAACCATCTCACCGTCTTTAAAGAAGTCGGTTCCGATAACTGTATCAACAGCGGTAACTTTTTCGCCGTTTACGGTAAGACCGTTTTGCTGTACAAGTCTGCGTGCTTCACTCTTAGAGGGACAAAGCTTTACATTTACAAGCAAGTCCAAAACATTTACACCGGCTTCAATCTCTGCTGTTGCAACTTCTGCAGAGGGCATATTATCTGTATTGTTGCCGCCTGCAAATATAGCCATAGCCGCATCATTTGCGGTTTTTGCAGCTTCTTCACCGTGAACCATTTTGGTAACCTCATAAGCAAGACGGCATTTTGCTTTGTTAAGTTCCTTGCCCTCAAGCTTTTCGTACTCTCTGATTTCATCCATAGGGATAAATGTAACAAGCTTTAACATTCTTATTACATCCTTATCATCAACGTTACGCCAGTACTGATAGAACTCATAAGGTGATACTTTTTCAGGGTCAAGCCACAAAGCGCCTTTTTCTGTTTTACCCATCTTTTTACCCTCTGATGTGGTAAGCAAGGTGAATGTCATACCGTATGCCTGCTTTGACTCTTTACGTCTGATAAGTTCAATACCGCCTAAGATGTTGGACCACTGGTCATCACCGCCGAATTCCATAAGACATCCATAATCCTTGTTAAGCTTGTAAAAATCGTATCCCTGCATTAACATATAGTTAAATTCAAGGAATGTAAGACCTTTCTCCATACGGGTTTTAAAGCACTCTGCGGTAAGCATTCTGTTTACGGAAAAATGAACTCCGACCTCTCTTAAAAAGTCAACATAGTTAAGCTTTAAAAGCCAATCGGCGTTATTTACCATTTTCGCCTGTCCCGGAGCATCGCCAAATTCGATAAATCTTGACATCTGCTCTTTAAAGCGATCGGCATTGTGCTGAATGGTCTCCTGGGAAATCATAGGACGCATATCGGCTTTACCCGTGGGGTCTCCGACCATCGTTGTTCCGCCTCCCAGAAGCACATAAGGAGTATGTCCCGCATTCTGCATATGCTTCATAACTATAAGCTGCATAAAATGCCCTATATGAAGACTGTCCGCCGTGGGGTCAAAACCGATATAAAAGTTAATCTTTTCCTTTTCCAAAAGCTCTCTTATTTCGGCTTCGTGGGTTGTTTGGGCAATCAAGCCTCTTTCCTGTAATGTATCAAATACGCTCATTTTAATTCTCCTTATCCTCTTTAACAGTTTTTATAGCCAGTTCCTCCAACTGCTTTTCATCAACCAAGCCGGGGGCATTGGACATAAGCTCCGAAGCATTTTGAACCTTCGGGAAAGCAACGACATCACGAAGGCTTTCGGCACCACACATTATCATTGCAATTCTGTCCAAGCCTATTCCCATACCACCGTGAGGAGCTGCCCCGTACTTATAAGCTTCCACCAAAAATCCGAATTTTTCTTCGATTTCCTCTTCCGTTAAGCCCAAAGCCTCAAACATTTTCTGCTGAAGCTCGTAATCATTTATTCTGATTGAACCTGAGGACAATTCCGTTCCGTTTAAAACAAGGTCATATGCTTTTGCAATAACCTTTTCGGGATTACTTTCAAGATACTGTATGCAGTCATCCTCAGGCATTGTAAAGGGATGGTGCATTGCCACATAACTGTCGCTTTCTTCATCATATTCAAAGAACGGGAACTGGGTAATCCAAAGGAAGTTAAAACCGTCTTTTATAATATCAAGCTGTTTTGCAACCTTTAATCGGAGTGCACCCAATGTGGGGAGAGTAACTCGCTCTTTATCCGCAACAATTAAAATCACATCGCCTTTTTCCGCATTACAGCGCTCGTAAATCGCCTTAAGCTCCTCATCTTTCATAAATTTCGCAAAGGAGCAACTTGGAGCATCCTCAACCCAGCGAACATAAGCCAAGCCTTTTGCGCCGATTCCCCGAACATATTCCGTAAGCTTGTCGATTTCCTTTCTGGTTAAAGTCGACGCCGCATTTTTTGCGCAAATCGCACGCACGGAGCCGCCGCCCTCTATTGCAGATTTAAACACGCCGAAATCGCAGTTTTCAACCAAATCGGAAAGGTTAATAATTTCCATATCAAAACGGGTGTCGGGCTTATCGCTTCCGTATCTCTCCATAGCCTCCTTATAGGTAAGTCTCGGAAGAGGTGTGGGAATATCTATTTTCAAAACATCGCTGAAAAGTCTTTTGATTAACCCCTCACCGATTTCCAAAATATCCTCAACATCAACAAAGGACATTTCCAAATCAATCTGTGTAAATTCAGGCTGACGGTCAGCTCTTAAATCCTCATCTCTGAAGCATCTTGCAAGCTGAATATATCTATCGTATCCCGAAATCATAAGAAGCTGCTTGTATATTTGCGGTGACTGAGGAAGAGCGTAGAACTTGCCGTGATGCACACGGGACGGAACTATATAGTCTCTTGCCCCCTCGGGAGTGGATTTCATCATCATCGGAGTTTCAATTTCTATAAATCCGTTTTCATAAAAATAGTCTCTTGCGCTTTTCGCAATTTCGCTGCGCATAATAAGGTTATCCTGAAGCGGCTTGCGTCTTAAGTCAAGGTATCTGTATTTAAGGCGAAGCTCCTCATTGGTATTTGTGTTGTCAACAATTTCAAAGGGAGGCGTTTGAGCCTTTGCAAGTATTCTCAAATCCTCAACAAAAATTTCAATATCTCCCGTTTTGATTTTGTCATTTTTACTCTGTCTTTCACGAACGGTTCCCTTTGCCATAAGCACATATTCGCTGTGGCATTGCGCCGCTTTCTCAAAAACCGCCTTATCCGTTGTTTCGTCAAAAGCCAGCTGAACTATTCCCGTTCTGTCTCTTAAATCTATAAATATCAAAGTTCCCATATCACGGATTTTCTGAACATATCCGCCCACGGTTACGCTTTTTCCGACACCCTCAACATCTCCGCAATAGTGAGTTCTTTTAAGCCCTTTCATCGTATCCATAATTCTGCTCCTTTACAAATTCATATATGGCTTCTGCGGAAAGCCCAACCACATTCTGCTCCCCGGTTTCCATATTTTTAAGATTTATCTTATTATCGGCAATTTCGTCATCACCTATAACGGCGCTGTATTTTGCTCCCAGCTTATTTGCATATTTCATCTGAGCCTTAACCGATCTTCCGCACAAATCATTTTCGGCGGACATTCCCATAAGACGCAAGCCATAAACGGTTTTCTGTGCCGCCGCAAGTGCCTTTTCGCCTATTGCCCCCAAAAACACGCAAGGACCGCAATCCTCTTCAATCTTTATTCCCTGATTTTTTATAATAAGCACCAAGCGTTCAAGACCCATCGCAAATCCAATCCCCTCGGTGGGCTTTCCGCCCAATTCTTCAACAAGTCCGCTGTATCTGCCGCCGCCGCATACGGTTGCCTGCGCCCCCAAAGAATCCGAGACAAATTCAAATACCGTTTTGGTATAATAATCAAGCCCTCTTACTATATCGGGATTTACCTTATATTCTATCCCCATATTATCAAGACATTCTTTGGTTCTTTCAAAATGAGTGTGGCAATCCTCGCACAAATAATCCACAATTCTCGGCGCATCCTTGGCGATTTCACCGCAAACGGGAGATTTACAATCTATAATACGCATAGGATTTTTCTCCAGCCTCTCACAGCAGGTTTCACAAAGCTCGTCTATGTGAGCTCTGAAATATTCCTTAAGCTTTTCGTTATATTCTTTTCTGCAAACGGGACATCCTATGCTGTTAATATAAAGGGTCACACCTTTTATGTTAACCTTGTTTAAAACCGTATTCGCAAGCGCTATAATTTCTCCGTCGGTTTCGGGGCTTTCCGCTCCGAAGCACTCAACGCCGAACTGGTGGAATTCACGAAGTCTTCCCGACTGCGGCTTTTCGTATCTGAAGCAAGGAATTATATACGCAAGCTTTGTGGGCTGCGGATTGGCATAAAGAGAATTTTCGATATAGCTTCTCACAAGTGTTGCCGTCCCCTCGGGCTTTAGGGTTATCGACCTGTTGCCCTTATCCAAAAAGGTATACATTTCCTTTTGAACCACATCGGTGGTTTCACCCACCCCACGGGAGAAAAGCTCCGTATTCTCAAAAACGGGTGTTCTTATCTCTTTGTATCCGAAAACATCACAAACTTCTCTTGCGGTTTGTTCTATTTTTTGCCACAGCTTAACCTCGCCCGGCAGCACATCCTCCGTACCTCTCGGTTTTGTTATCATTCCACATTCTCCTTTCTGCCGCTAAGTATAAATTCAACAAGCTCAATCACATCGTCCCGTCCCCTTTTATCTTCCGAAGAAAAGGGAATTAAGATGCAATCATCATCCAAATTCAGTTCCTCGTATATCGTGGTAAGATTTTTCTCAACCTCGGATTTTTTTAATTTGTCCAGTTTCGTCGCCACAACATATGTGTAATATCCGCATCTTCTTACCCATTCCGCCATAGTTTTATCGTCCGCCGTCGGCTTGTGGCGAGCATCCACCAATTGAATTACCGCCATAAGATTTTCACGACCCGTCAAATAATTTTCAATCATTTTTGTCCATTTTTCCCGTTCGCCCTTGGAAACCTTGGCGTATCCGTAGCCGGGAAGGTCAACAAAACGGAATCTGTCCGCAACCCGATAAAAATTGATGGTTGCGGTTTTTCCTGGAGTGCTGCTTGTTCTTGCCAGCTTTCTGCGGTTTAAAACACAATTTATAAGGGATGATTTTCCCACATTTGAACGCCCCACAAGAGCAATCTCCGGAACATCTCCCGCAGGATACTGATTTTTCACTACAGCCGTTGTTTCAAATTCGGCATTTATATATTCCATAACTTCTCCTTATTTTGCCAATGCTTCTTTAAGCACGGTTTTCATATCCTTTGCAAATACAAAACTTACTTCATTCTTGATTTTTTCCGGAAGTTCCTCATAATCCTTTTTGTTCTCAAATGGAATTATTATGTTTCGTATTCCGATTCTGTACGCCGCCAAGGATTTTTCCTTCAGTCCGCCGATTGGCAAAACTCTGCCTCTTACGGTAATTTCACCGGTCATTGCAATGTCCGCTTTAACGGGGGTATTTGACAAAGCCGAAACCATCGCCGTTGCCATGGTTATTCCCGCCGAAGGTCCGTCTTTGGGAACTGCGCCCTCCGGAATATGGATATGTATATCC
>CAZTEA010000100.1:0-5230 GCA_964612315.1 uncultured Oscillospiraceae bacterium
TTATTATCTTGTTCCGAATATACCCGTTCCAACACGAATCATGGTTGCGCCCTCTTTAACCGCAATTTCAAAATCACCGGACATCCCCATCGAAAGCTGCTTCATACAAATGTTTTCAATCTTTTCGTTATCGATTGACCGTGAAAGCTCACGAAGTCCGCCGAAAATTTTGTGAAGTTCCTCGTCGGTTGCCGCTTTCGGCGCCATTGTCATAAGCCCCAATACCTGTATGTTTTCAAAATCCTTTAATACTTTACAAAGAGGCAATGTTTCTTCCTCAGATACACCGAATTTGCTTTCCTCGCCGGAAATATTCACCTGAATTAAAATTTTTTGCACTTTGCCGATTTTTTTCGCTTGTTTATCTATTTCCCTTGCCAGCTCCAAGCTGTCAACCGAATGGATAAGCTCGGCTTTATCAACTATATATTTAACCTTATTTTTCTGCAAATGCCCGATTAAGTGCCACCGCACCCCGTTAAGGCTTTCGTATTTTTCCAAAACCTCTTGAACTCGGTTTTCCCCAAGGTCTACAATTCCGCATTCAACCCCTTGAGCAATCAATGAAACCGGCTTCGTTTTGGATACACCGATTAAGGTTATCTCATTTTCGTCTCTGCCCGCTTCTTTGGCGGCTTTGGCTATTTTCTGTCTTACATTTTCAACATTTTCAAAAACGCTCATCACCTGACAACCTTACCTTCGTATATATTTGAACCGCTGACTACAATATCGTCATAAAGCTCTATTCCGTTTTTTTCTTCACGGGATACAATCGCCCATTCATCATCGATATAATAAACTTCTGCATTTCTGAATTTAACCTTGTTCCCAGAAACAATATAAACACCCTTTTTGCCGTCCTTTACTCTTACTGCCTTTGACGGAATTTTTATCCCCTCATAGGTACGCTTTATCACTTCAACCCTTGCGGAAGACATTGAATAAAGGTTGTCCACATATCCCGCCGATTTAATCACAAGAACCGCCTTGCCGTTTGTTTCATCGGTGATTTTGCTGACTGTCCCGTCTATTATATTATCACTTGAATCAAGAAATTTCAGTCGGATACTGTCACCCGCCTTTAAAGTATCGGTTATTTCCTTGTCGGTTATCGCCGCAAAATACCATGTGTAGGTATCCACCACCTTGCCGACGGTTTCACCTTTTGCTACCTTGGAACTTTCTTTTTCCGCTTTTTCAACGGCTTGTATGCTCTCAAGATAGCTCTGACTTATATCATCCAGCCGTGCCTCGCTAAGCTTTTCCTCAAGGCCGTCCGTTCTGGCGGTGAAAGACCCGGCAACGGTGGACTTAATCTCTGTTTTTTCAACATTATTTTTGCTTTCAAGCTCTCTTTTTTCTTTTTCAAGTTGCTTTACGGTTTCTTCGTTATCCGAATAATTGCCGGAAATCTTCTTTTTTTCTTCAACTATATCATAAAGAGATTCTTTTGCCCCGTTAATCGATTCCATATCATTATCTCTGACATAAGAGGCAAATAACATAACCTCGGACATAACATCCTTTTCAAGTCTTATCCCGTCGTTTTCGGAAGCCGCCATACTTCTGTTGTCTTCTTCAAGCTTCTTGACTTTTTCATCAATCTCTTTGATTCTGTTTTTGGTTTCATTATCAATCTCGTTTTCGTAAATATATGCCACGGTATCTCCGACGCTAACCCTTTCGGATTCATCGGCAACACACTCGATATATCCGTCTTGAGGTGCCTTGATAATGCTTTGACTTTTAATAATAAATCCGTCAACAACAAAGCTCTCTGCCTGCGTTCCTTCACGGGCAATATATGTAATGGTGCTTCCGCCTGAATTTATTATAAAGTTTACACCCATATAAACAACAAATATTGCAAGCAAACACACCAAAACCGTTTTACCTGTAAGTCTTTTTTTATTTTTCTTTTCGGACTTAACCATAGGAAACTCCTTTTACTCTTTAATTATAGCAAACTTATTGGTCAATATACAAGCCTGTTGCACAATTTTAGTATAATCGTAATCATTTTGTAACACAATCCAGTTTATCCTGTCGTTTCGGCGAAACCAAGTGAGCTGTCTTTTGGCATAACGGCGGCTTTCCATTTTTAATTTTTCGACCGCTTGTAAAAGTGGCACTTCTCCTCTTATAAAGCCAAACAGCTCTTTATAACCTATTGCCTGCATAGCTGTTGAATTTAAACTTTCGCCCATGTCAAAAACTTTCTTCGCTTCCTCCAAAAGCCCCATGTCCATCATCATATCGACTCTGCGGTTTATTCTCCTATACAAAAGCTCTCTGTCCATATCTATTCCGATTACAAGCGCATCGTAAAGCGGCTCGCTTTTTGATTCAAGATTTGCCTGTGTCATGGTTTTGCCGGTTGTCTTATAAATTTCAAGAGCCCTTATAACCCGCCTTAAATTATTTTCGTGAATTTTTTCCGCCGAAGGCATATCAATTTCTTCCAAAAGCTTGTGTACGGCTTTGTTCCCCTCTTTTTGCGCAATCTCATAAAGAGAGTTTCTGTATTCTTCATCGCTTTCGGCTTGCGAAAATTTGGTGTTGTTTATAACACTATCAAGATAAAGCCCCGTTCCGCCCACCAATACGGGCAATTTTTTGCGGCTTAAAATATCATCGATATATTCCCGTGCCCGCTTAACATATTCAACAACACTAAAGCTTTGGCTCGGCGAAATTTCATCAATCATATAATGATGGATACCCCCCATTTCCTCTTTGGTAGGCTTCGCCGTGCCTATATTTAATTCTTTGTAAATCTGCATGGAATCGCAGGAAACTATTTCGCCGTTATACCGTTTTGCCAAATCCACCGCCAAAGCGGATTTTCCCGATGCGGTGGGACCTGCAACGGCAATTATTTTCTCTCGCATTGCCTTCTCCTTAAACAATTCGCTTAAACATTTTTTCAACTTCCGTCTTGGAAAATTCAATTTTTATCGGTCGTCCGTGAGGACATGTTGCCTTTCCCTTCTTTTCAAGCTCCAAAGTTTTGCGCACAATATCGTCCATTTCCTCCCTTGAAAGCTTCTTATTGGCTTTAATTGCATATTTGCAGGAAATCATATCTATCATCTTTTCTTCATATTCCAAAAGAGAGCCCTGAAAACCTGACGACAAAGTTTCAAAGATTTCGCTGAGCAGCGCTTTAATTTCGTCTTCACCGCTTTGAATCGGAGTCTCTCTTATAATAACCCCGTCCGTTCCAAACTCGTCTATTTCAAAGCCAAAAGACTCGATTTCCTTTTTGTTTCGGCGAAAGGTATCCATTTCTCCGCCGGTTAAATTCATAACAATCGGAACAAGCAAAACCTGTCCGAACCGTTTTTTCGCCTTATAATCCGCCAAAAGATTTTCAAATCTGAATCTTTCGTGTGCGGCATGCTGGTCTATTAAAACCATTTTTTCGCCTATTTGAGCAATAACATAAGTATCAAAAACCTGACCGATAACCACAAAAGGAGCTTCTTCCTCCACTTCATCGATAAAATCAAAAACCGCCTCGGCATCTTTATCCTCTTTAAGAACTTCTTCTTGCTTAAATGAGGTGTATTCTAAAAATTTTTCCACCGTTTCCGGCTTAATTGCTTCGGTTTTTGGCGTAAAATTCGGCATTCTCATTTTGATTTGAGAAACAGATGCGATATTTTCGAAATCCGAACGAACGAACGGATTTTCCTTTATCGTTTCCTTTTGCGATACCGACGAAGAAAGAGCGCCCGATACCGCCCCGTAAACAATATCATAAACCCGCTTTTCGTCCGCAATTTTTATTTCCGTTTTGGCAGGATGAACATTGACATCTACCATAGAGGTCGGCATATTTACATTAAGCACAAAAAACGGAAATTTTCCGACCATAACGGCATTTCTGTAAGCTTCCTCAGCAACCTTTGCCATAATATGATTTTTTATGTATCTTCCGTTAACAAAAAGAGTTTGTCGAGTCCGATTTCCCCTTGCCAAATTGCTTTTTCCGCACACTCCGAAAACATGAATCCCATCTTTTTGATAATCCACCTTTATAAGACCCTTTGCATAATCAAGACCGTAAATATTCAAAATAACATTTTCAAGCTTACCGTCTCCGGATGTGGAAAAGACCTCATTACCGTCGCAAATATATCTAAAGCTTACAGATGGATTTGCCATGGCAATTCTTCCCAAAACATCGCAAACATAGCCGGCTTCCGTGGAATCCTTCTTTAAAAATTTCATTCGGGCGGGAATATTTTCGAAAAGTCCGCTGACCTCCATAATCGTTCCGACTTTGCAGGCGATGCTGTCCTTTCCATCGGGCTTTCCGTGAACCATTTCAAGAACCGTGCCCTCTTCCTCTTTTTCGTATCTGGTAATCACCCGAACGGTTGCAACAGCACAAATGCTCGAAAGAGCCTCTCCTCTGAATCCCATTGTAGACATAGAATCCAAATCTTCAATTTTTCTCAGCTTACTTGTGGCATGACGAAGAAACGCAGTTTCAACCTGAGCCTGTTCGATTCCGCAGCCGTCATCCGCAACCCTTATGTATTTAATACCGCCGTTTTTAATTTCAACCTCAATATTTTTCGCCCCGGCATCGATGGAGTTTTCCACCAATTCCTTAACAACCGCCACAGGGCGCTCCGCCACTTCTCCCGCAGCGATTTTATCCGCAATATTTTGAGGAAGAACCTTTATATCAGCCATTTATTTCACCGCCTAACCGTTTTGCACCTTTGCCTTTAAGGCATATAATTTTGTCAGCGCCTCCATGGGCGTAACGGAATCCAAATCAAGATTTTTTATTTCCTCCAAAACCTCGTTATCCGTACTGCTGACTCCCATAAAGCTCATCTGAAAATCTTCTTGGGGTACAGGTGCCGCCTTGCCTTTCACCTCGGCACTTTTAACACCCTCTTTCGCCTCCACCTCACAAAGAATTTCCTTGGCTCTTTTGGTAACCTCTTTTTTAACTCCGGCAAGATGAGCAACTTCTATTCCGTAGCTTCCGTCCGCTCCGCCTCTGATAATTTTCCGCAAAAAGGTTATGCCGTCGCCCTGCTTTCGGGCGGCAACACAATAATTTTTTACTCCGAAAAGCTTTTCCTCAAGAGTCAAAAGCTCTCTGTAGTGTGTTGCAAACAAGGTTTTTGCTCCGCATTTTTTCTTATTTGCTATATATTCCACAACTGCCCAAGCAATGCTTAAACCGTCGTATGTGCTCGTT
>CAZTEA010000101.1:0-5153 GCA_964612315.1 uncultured Oscillospiraceae bacterium
ACCTTATGGAATACGAAAATGCGCCCAAGGCAGGTAAGATTGCAATCAAGCTTGATGAGGGCGACGAACTTATGAAGGTTGAAATGACTGACGGCACAGCGGATATCTTTATCGGTACGCATTATGGCAAAATGATAAGATTCAGCGAGGCGGATGCAAGACCTATGGGAAGAGTTTCCAGAGGGGTCAGAGGTATAAGTTTAAAAGACGGCGACTTTGTTGTGGGAATGAGCACAAACCGTGAGGGCGGCAAGGTTCTTGTTATTTCCGAAAATGGTTTCGGAAAGCGAACAGAGCTGGACGAATATAAGGTTCAGGCTCGTGGCGGACAGGGAACAACCACCTATAAGATCAGCGAGCAGACGGGAAATGTTTCCGGCTTCAGCGTGGTTACGGCAAACGATGATATTATTCTTATTACATCGGAGGGTGTTGTTATCAGAATGGACAGCGAAGAAATAAGCACCTTCGGCAGAGTTACAAAGGGCGTAAGACTTATGCGCCTGGGTGAGGGTGTTAAGATTGTTTCGGGTTCCGAAATAGCAAAAGAGCAGGAAAGCAATGAGGAAAGCGGCGAGCTTGAAGATACGCCTTCAAAAGAGGAATAAACGACATTAAACTTTAAGCGCAGGGCAAATTGCCCTGCGCTGCAAAGGATAGGTGACAATGATAAAGAAGCAACAGAGCAAAAGAAAACATAAAATGCCCGAATGGTTGATTGTTGTCTTGTATTTTGGCTGTATTGCCGTATTTTTCGGCGGACTTTACGGCGCTTATAAGCTCACCTCCAAGGACAATACGGCTTTGGATGAAAATCAAACAAAAACCATTGTTGAAGAAGCGGACGGAACGCAAAGAGAATATGTTTCGGGAAAAGAAGCTTTTGATAAAGACGGCTACAGCTTAGATGACAACGGAGAGCGGATTAAGTCGGCGGACGGCACCTACAGCAATATTTTGGTTGAATATGCGAAGAGGATTAATATAGAGCTTGATTCCAACGATTTCGGTGTTGACGATAAGGGATATTGCTATCGCCCGTCTACGGGAGAGCGGTATAAAACCCCCAGCGGACGGGAGGTTACGGCGGCTGAAATTACGGACGGCGGTTATATCGATAAAAACGGATATGTTTTGGACGGAAATGATGATGTAATTGAAGATGCGGAGGGGAAACCCATAAATTATTATGCCAACAATGCGAAAAAGCTTTGGAAGGCAGAGGTTAATGCGGAGGATTTCGGCGTTGACGATGAGGGCTATTGCTATCGCCCGTCCACGGGAAAGCGGTATAAAACTCCGAGTGGAAAGGAATTTAAAGCAGAGGATATTAAAAACGGCGGATTTTCCGATGAGGTGAAGAAAGATGAGTAAAGCGGATGAAATTTTTAAGGCGATGTGCCTTGATATAATCGAAAACGGATTTTCCGATGAAGGGCAAGCGGTTCGGCCTCATTGGGAGGACGGCACGCCCGCTCACACCATTAAAAAGTTCGGTGTGGTTAATCGATACGATTTAAGCAAAGAATTCCCGATTCTTACATTAAGACCCACATATCTTAAAAGTGCCATTGACGAAATTTTGTGGATTTGGCAGAAAAAATCCAACAATGTTAATGATTTGAACAGTCATATCTGGGACAGCTGGGCGGATGAAAACGGTTCAATCGGCAAGGCTTACGGGTATCAGATGGGAATTAAGCATAAATACAAAGAGGGCGAGTTCGACCAGGTTGACAGGGTTTTGTATGATTTAAAGCACAATCCCTACAGCCGCCGCATAATGACTAATATATATGTTCATTCGGATTTATCCGAGATGAACCTGTATCCTTGCGCCTACAGTATGACATTTAATGTAACGGGTGACAAATTAAACGGGATACTAAATCAGCGCTCACAGGATATTTTGGCGGCGAATAATTGGAATGTGTGCCAATATGCGGCACTTCTTATGATGTTTGCCCAAGTAAGCGGCTTTAAAGTCGGAGAACTTGTTCATGTTATTGCGGATGCGCATATTTACGACAGACATATTCCTGTTATAAAGGAAATGATAAAGCGTCCCATGTATCCCGCTCCCATACTCAAAATCAATCCCGATGTAACGAATTTTTATGATTTTACACCGGATGATTTTGTCTTGGAGAATTACCAAAAAAATGAACAGATAAAGAATATACCCGTGGCAATATAAAGGAGGCTTCTTGTATGAATATGATAGTTGCGGCAGACCGCAATTGGGGAATAGGCAAAAACGGAGATTTACTTGACAATATTCCCGAGGATATGAAATTTTTCCGTGAAATGACCATAGGTAAAGTGGTGATTATGGGCGGTGTTACATTTTTGTCATTGCCGGGGCAAAAACCGTTGAAAAATCGCATAAATATAATTCTTTCCGATGACAAAAGTGTAACTCATCCCGATGCTCTGTGTTTTACGGATTTGGAGGAAGCTGTGGAGTTTGCCGAAAAAAATTATAAATCCGAGGATGTTTTTTTTATCGGAGGAGCAAGCATATACAATCAATGTGTTAAATATATAGACACGGCATATATAACCGTTATTGACAAGGTTTACGATGCGGACAGATTCATTCCGAATTTTAACGAGCTTCCCGATTGGCACATAGCGGAAGAAAATATGGTTAAAACCGAAAAAGGAATATACATAACTTTTACAAAATATGTAAAAGAAAAGTAGGATTTAAGGCATAACAGCGCTGTTATGCCTTTCTTTTGCGAAAGGAGAACAGATGATTGCAATAATTTTGATTATCGGCTTTATGATTGCGGCGGCGTTTTATTACAATAAGATTATTTGGCGTATTATTTCGCAGTTTACGGAGAAAAAAGGCAAGAGCGGAAAAATTTCCGTATGGATTTTGTCGGCGGGGCTGGGCGTTATGAGCTGCAATGTTTTCAGCATAGTTGGGATATATCTTTTACATTTTTTGGTTATATCCTTGATTTTCGAGCTTTTAAATCTGTTGATTAAAGGAATATTTAAAACAAAGAGCAAACTATGGTCAAAAATTTACAAGCTATCCGTTATTCCGTCGGTTATTGCCGCTGTGATTTTGGGTTTCGGTTATTATAACGCAAGAAATGTGGTGAGAACCGAATATACGGTTTTATCAAACAAGATTTTTAATGATTATAAAGTTTTGTTTGTTTCCGACAGCCATTACGGCACAATAATGAAGGAAGACGGACTTAGCAGTCTTGCTGCTCGTCTAAATGAAGAAAATGCCGATTTCCTCATTCTCGGCGGGGATATAGCGGACGAGAACACGAGTAAGGACGAAATGAAACAAATTTTTTCTGTTTTGGGCAAGGTTAAGGTGAAATACGGAGTATATTATATCAGCGGAAATCACGATTTTCAGCAGTACAGCAAAAATAAAGCGTATACAAAGGAGGAGCTTTGCACCGTGCTTTCAGATAACGGGATAAGCTTTTTGCAGGACGGGTATACTTATATAAATGATGATATTTTGTTGGCGGGCAGAGTGGATTATCGTGATGAAAACGGGCAACCCATTGAAAAAATTCTTGCCGCTGCGGATAAAGAAAGGTATATAATAACAGCGGAGCATCAGCCGGTTCAATATAATGAAGCGATAAAATGCGGAACAGACCTCATTGTTTCGGGGCATACCCATGCGGGACAGGTTTTTCCTGCGGGATATTTTGTCAAGCTGATAGGACAAGCGGATTTGGTTTACGGTCACGAAAAGATTAAAAATACAGATGCGGTTGTTTCGTCGGGTGTTGCAGGCTGGGGATATCCCATCCGAACGGAAGAACATTCGGAATATGTTGTTATTAACATAGAAAAGAGGTAGGTTTTTATGAAAATTGTTATGACGGACAGCCAAACCGTAACGAAAGGCGATTTGGATTTAGCGGCATTTGATGATTTGGGAGAAGTGGTTGTATATAATCTTACTCCTCGGGATAAAATATATGAGCGTATAAAAGATGCCGATGCGGTTATTTGCAATAAGACGGTTTTGGATGAGAGTAATTTAAAAGGCACAAAAGTGAAATATATAGGGCTTTTTGCCACGGGATATAATAATATTGATATTCAATATTGCAAGGACAACGGAATAACCGTATGTAATGCAGGCTCTTATTCAACAGATGCGGTGGCTCAGCATACCTTTGCATTTATTCTTAATCATTACAATAAAATTGCCAAATATACGGATTTTGTGAAAAACGGAGGCTGGAAAACCAGCGAAACCTTTTCTCCTTTTGTTTTTGAGCTGAGCGAGCTGGCGGGCAAAACCATTGGAATTGTCGGATATGGTAAAATCGGACAAAAGGTTGCGGAGATTGCCAAGGCATTTTCCATGAATGTGCTGGTTTATACACGAACGCCGAAGGAGGATAGTAAAGTTACCTTTGTGCCGTTTTCGGAGCTTGTTTCAAAAAGCCACATAGTAACGGTTCATTGCCCTTTAAATGAAGCATCTGAGAAAATGTTTACGAAAGAGGTTTTTGCGAAATTTCGCTCGGATGCCTTGTTTATAAATACTGCAAGGGGCGGTGTTATGGTTGAGGAGGATCTTATATATGCTCTGGAAAATAATGTGATTGCCGCAGCGGCAATCGATGTTTTGGGGGAGGAGCCGATGAATCCGAACTCAAAATTGGATAGTGTAAAAAATATTATGATAACCCCTCATATTGCGTGGGCACCCATTGAAACCCGAAACCGAGTGGTTAAGGTGGCAAGCGATAATCTAAACAATTATATTATGGGACAACCAACAAATGTTGTCAATTAAGCAGGAGGAAAGATGATAGAAAACAATGCTTTTTTCAAATTTTCATACGGCCTTTATGTTCTTACGGTGAGGGATGGCGAAAAAGATAACGGATGTATAATCAACACAGCGGTGCAGGTAACGGATACTCCGAAAAGTATTGCGGTGACGGTAAATAAGCAAACATACACTCATGATATGATTATGAAAACAAAAGCGTTTAATCTTTCGGTTTTAAGCGAAAGCGTGCCGTTTGAGATTTTCAAGCATTTTGGTTTTCAAAGCGGCAGAGATGTGAATAAATTTGAAGGAACACCTTTGCGCTGTGAAAACGGCATTGCTTATATCGGCGGTGTTGCAAATGCGGTTATAT
>CAZTEA010000102.1:0-5083 GCA_964612315.1 uncultured Oscillospiraceae bacterium
CCCCTCCTGAACAACATCATCTCTGTCTGCCCCGACCAAAAAATACATTCTTACAACCGCTTTAACAAAATTTTTATATTTATCGAAAATATATTCTGTGGCATTTTTATCTCCCGCCACCGAAAGCTCTACGATTTCTTCATCGCTCATTTTTTCAAATTCCCAATTTTGCTGAAAATCCGTCACGATATCCTCCATTTAAAGACAGGCGAACTTTTCTCGTTCGCCTGTTTGAAAAATCTTATTTGAGTAATTCCTGTGTTTCCTGTGCAATCATAAGTTCTTCGTTTGTGGGAATAACAAGAACTCTAACCCTTGATGCTTCGGTCGAAATATCCATTTGAGCACCTCTGATTGCCTGTGCATTCTTATCCGCATCCACTTCTATACCCAAGAACTCGGTATTTTTCAATATTGCTTCACGCATCATAGGCGTATTCTCACCGATACCAGCTGTGAAAACAACAGCATCAACTCCGCCCATTGCCACAATATACTGACCCAAAAACTTACGAACGCTGTATGAAAACATATCGAGGGCAAGCGCTGCCTTTTCATTGCCTTCAGCCTGAGCCGCTTCAAGGTCACGGAAATCGCTGCTTACGCCCGAAATACCGTCAACACCTGACTTTTTGTTTAAAAGTGTGTCAACCTCTTCAAGGCTCATATTTTCGGCATCTGCAATAAATTTAACGATTGCGGGGTCGATATCGCCCGATCTTGTTCCCATAATAACACCTGCCAAAGGAGTAAAGCCCATTGATGTATCAATGGATTTTCCGCCGTCAACCGCCGTAATGCTTGAGCCGTTACCCAAATGGAATGTTATAATTTTAAGGTCTTCTATAGGTTTGTTAAGCATAAGAGCCGCCTGCTGAGAAACATACTTATGCGATGTTCCGTGGAAGCCGTATCTTCTTATTCTGTGCTTTTCATACATACCATAAGGAATACCGTACATATAAGCTTCTTTCGGCATTGTCTGATGGAAAGCCGTATCAAAAACGCCGACCTGAGGAACGCCCGGCATTGCCTTTTCGCAAGCTTCAATTCCTATAATATTTGCCGGGTTATGAAGCGGTGCAAGCGGAACACATTCTTCAACCGCTTTTTTAAGTTCATCGTTTATAATAACGGATTTATTGAACTTTTCTCCGCCGTGAACCACACGGTGTCCTACTGCAGAAATTTCATCCATACTCTTAATAACACCGTAATTTTCGTCTGTTAAAGCATCAAGAACCATTTTAATTGCATCTGAATGGTCTTTCATATCTTTTTCGATAACAACCTTTTCTCCGCCGTTTGGAGTATGATTGAGCTTCGAGTTTTCAATCCCTATTCTTTCACAAAGACCCTTTGCCATAACCTCGTGCTTATCCATATCGATGAGCTGATATTTAAGGGAAGAGCTTCCTGCATTTATAACCAAAATATTCATAATTTTTTATTCCTTTCCAAATATTATTTATCCATAGCCTGTGCCTGAACAGCGGTTATTGCAACAACGCCCACGATATCTTCGGCGCTGCAACCTCTGGACAAGTCGTTAATCGGCATTGCAATACCCTGGGTTACAGGACCGTAAGCTTCTGCTTTTGCCAATCTCTGAACCAGCTTGTAACCTATATTACCCGCATCAAGGTCAGGAAATACCAATACATTGGCATGACCCGCAACCGCACTTCCCGGTGCTTTGGATTCGCCGACGCTCGGAACAATTGCTGCATCAAGCTGAAGCTCACCGTCAACCTTAAGGTTAGGATTGTTTTCCTTGCAAATTTTTGTTGCTTCAACAACCTTATCAACATCAGCGTGCTTTGCGCTTCCCTTTGTGGAATGTGAAAGCATTGCAACAACAGCTTCTTCCTGAACCAAAAGTTCAAAGGATTCAGCGGAGCAAGCCGCAATGGCAGCCAATTTTTCCGGATCCGGATTTTGCTCCAAACCGCTGTCCGCAAAAATGAATGTACCGTTTGAACCGTATTCACAGTTGGGAACAACCATTAAGAAAAATGCCGAAACGAGCTTAACTCCCGGCTTGGTTTTAATAATCTGAAGGCTGGGTCTTAATGTATTTGCCGTTGAATGACAAGCTCCTGAAACAACGCCGTCCGCATCTCCCGCCTTTACCATAAGACAGGCATAATACATATAATCACCAAGAGCAGTCTTTTTAGCATCCTCGTATGTAAGCCCTTTTGCTTTTCTCAGTTCAACAAAAAGATTGATATATTCTTCCGTCTTTTCGTATGTAAAAGGATTGATAACGGTAGCACCGGAAACATCAAGCCCCTTGCTGTTTTCTTCAATTTCCTCGGGAGTGCCTATGATTATAAGATTGGCAATATCCTCCTTAAGAATTTTTTCTGCCGCCTCAAAGGTTCTTCTATCCATTGATTCCGGCAAAACGATTGTCTTTTTGTCGGCTTTAGCACGGCTTTTAATTGTGTCTAAAAAGTTACTCATTTTAAAAACCTCCCAAAAATTACACAATTTTAATGAACTTCCTTATTATACTACAAATTTCTTTATTTTGCAAGTATTTACAAAATTTTATTTATTTTCAATTCTCACCGCCCTTTATACGCAAAAAACTTCCCCGAATTTAATTTCAAGGAAGTTCTAATTTTTAGTTTCTCAAACTGTGAAGCGGCGCTGGAATTCTTCCGCCTCTGTTTACAAAATCAACGCTTTTGAATTCATGGACCGGCATAATGGGAGCTTCGCCCAAAAGTCCTCCGAACTCAACGGTTTCGCCGACTTTTTTGTTCGCCGCAGGAATAATTCTTACCGCCGTTGTCTTCTGGTTAATGACACCAATTGCCATCTCGTCCGCAATTATTGCGGAAATGGTTTCTGCCGAGGTATCCCCCGGAATTGCAATCATATCAAGTCCTACCGAGCAAACGCAGGTCATAGCCTCCAGCTTATCAAGATGAAGCGCTCCGCACTTTGCCGCCGCAATCATTCCCGCATCTTCGCTTACGGGAATAAAAGCTCCGCTTAAACCGCCAACATAGCCCGATGCCATAACACCGCCTTTTTTAACCGCATCGTTTAAAAGTGCCAAAGCCGCTGTGGTTCCGTGTGTTCCACATTTTTCAAGGCCCATCTCCTCCAAAATATACGCCACGCTGTCTCCGACCTCAGGTGTGGGAGCCAAAGACAAGTCAACTATACCGAAAGGAACGCCCAGTCTTTTAGATGCCTCCTGCGCCACAAGCTGTCCCATTCTGGTAATTTTAAACGCAGTCTTTTTTATGGTATTGGCAACAACGCCGAAATCCGCACCTTTTACCTGTTCCAGAGCAGACTTAACAACGCCGGGACCGGAAACGCCCACATTGATTACGCAATCACCTTCGCCAACACCGTGAAAAGCGCCTGCCATAAAGGGATTGTCCTCAACCGCATTGGCAAAAACAACAAATTTCGCACAACCGAAAGAATCTCGGTTTGCCGTAAGCGTTGCGGTTTCTTTTATAATTTGCCCCATTCTTTTAACAGCGTCCATATTTATACCGGCTTTGGTTGTTGCAACACCCACAGAAGAGCAAACCTTCTCCGTTGTTGCAAGAGCTTCGGGAATCGAGTTAATGAGGATTTCATCTCCCTTCGAAAAGCCTTTGTGAACAAGTGCGGAAAAACCGCCGACAAAGTTTACGCCAGTTGCATCTGCCGCACGATCAAGAGCCTTGGCAAAGCAAACATAGTCCTTTGCATCGCTTGAACCCGCAACCATGGCAATGGGGGTAACGGATATTCTCTTGTTTATAATCGGAATGCCGTATTCATTTCCTATATCGTTTCCCGTTTTAACGAGATTTTCCGCATATTTTGTGATTTTATCGTAAATTTTTGTGCAAGCCTTCTCCGCATTTTGATCCATACAATCCAAAAGAGAAATTCCCATTGTTATGGTTCTTATATCTAAATGCTCATCTTTAATCATTTTTATCGTTTCAACGATTTCGTTAGTATTTATCATTTTCAATTCCTCCGCCGATTTTCTCAAGATACAAGCAAAGCCGCAACGCTCAACCCGGCGGCGGCTTCACATAATATTAAACTAAATTCTGTGCATACTGCGAAAAATATCTTCATGCTGAATTCTTATTTCAAGACCCATTTCTTCCCCTATTTCAGAAAGCTGGTCCGATACCTCCGAAAAATTATTCTCCGCTTCGGACATATCCACGGACATTACCATGGTAAAAAGGTCTTTCATAATGGTTTGATTTATATCAAGAATGTTTATATTGCTTTCGGACAGACAAGTGCTGACTCTTGCAATAATTCCTTTTCTGTCTATTCCCATAACGGTTACTACTGCACGCATATAAAATCCTCCCTACAATATTACTTCAAATATCATACAACTTTTTTGGGGCAAAGTCAAGTTATTTTCATAAAAATCTTGAAATTTCCACAGAAAAATGATATGATATTTCATATACTCAAAAAGGAATCAAGCTTATGTTTTTACCTGTATGCAAAAAAGATTTAAAAAACAGAAACATCGACCGTTTGGATTTCATTTATGTTATCGGAGACGCTTATGTTGACCACAGCGCTTTTGCTCCCGCACTTATCGGGAGAGTTCTTGAAAGCCACGGATACAGCGTGGGGATTATTTCTCAGCCCGACTGGCACAGCACCGATGATTTTCTTTCATTGGGAGAGCCTCGTTTGGGCTTTTTGGTGTGTGCCGGAAACATTGATTCCATGGTTAACCACTATACCGCCGCAAAAAAACGCAGGCATCAGGATTTTTATTCGCCCGGCGGAAAAAGCGGGCTTCGCCCCGACAGAGCGACAATTGTATACTGCAACCTTATCCGCCGTGCTTTCGGTAAAAATTTTCCGATTATAATCGGAGGTATTGAGGCAAGCTTACGGCGTTTTGCTCATTATGATTATTGGTCGGACAAGGTTCGCCGAAACATTTTAACAGACAGCGGTGCCGACCTTTTAATCTACGGTATGGGCGAACACCAAATTGTCGAAATTGCCGACCTCTTAAACTGCGGAGCAAGTATTCGGGATATAAAGCACATTTCCGGCACGGTATACGAGGATT
>CAZTEA010000103.1:0-5076 GCA_964612315.1 uncultured Oscillospiraceae bacterium
CCTCCTCCTGCATAGCTGTTAAAAATTTGAACAACTCACTTTCTTTGTCCACCGCAAACTCTTCGTTTGCGTCGGTAATTCCCCTCGTTTTGTGCTTATTGTCCTTAACCAAACCGAAAAGTGGTATTTCCTCTTCCAAAGTATTCAAAACTTCAGAAACCGCAGAAACATGACCCTTTCCGCCGTCAAGCAAAATCAAATCCGGAAGCGGCAAAAATTTTGCATTCTCCCGTTTAAGCTCTCCTAAGGCTATTTGTTCCTCCTCTTTGTAGGCTTGAGTCACTCTCCTTAAAATAACCTCTTTCATAGACGAGTAATCATCTGCTCCCTCAACGGTTTTTATATTGTATTTTCGATACAGCTTTCTGCACGGCTTTGCGTTCACATACACAATTTGCGCCCCTATGCTGTCCGTACCGGAAATATTTGAAATATCATAGCTTTCTATCCTGAACGGGACTTCTTTTAAATTTAACATTTTGGAAAGCTCTGCCAAAATTTTATTTCCGTCGGATTGTTCTTTATCTCTTTTGAACTTATGAAGCTTGTATGCCTCCTCCGCATTTTTACCCACCATTTCCAAAAAACGCTTTTTTTCGCCTATTTTCGGAACAGTTAAATGAACCCTATGACCGCATTTTTCACCCAGCCATTTTTCAACATCCTCCATTTCCTCAAATTCGCACGGAATTATTATTTCCTTGGGCATCTTTGAAGAAACATAATAAAATTGCTTTATAAATGCCTCAACCGTTTCCTTTTCGTCGCCGCCGTTATTTTCAAACACAAAATGCTCTGTGCCTTCAACCTTTCCGCCTCGAATGTAAAAAATCTGAATACAGCTCTCACGGTCTCCTGAGTAAACTCCGATAATATCACGACTTTCACCTTTTGCCGAGGTTATCTGCTGTTTTTCGCCCAGTCGTCTTATACTTTCGATTTTGTCACGGTACGACGCCGCCTTCTCATATTCCATATTTTCCGAAGCCGTAAACATTTTTTCTTCCAGCTCGGAAATTATTTCCTTATCGTTTCCTCTTAAAACGCTCTCGATTTTATCAAAAACTTCACGGTATTCCTCTTTGCCGATTTTTCCCGCACATGGCGCACTACACTCTTTTAAGTGGTAAAGCAAGCACGGTCTGCCTTTACCGATATCTCTCGGAAGAACCTTTTTGCAGCTGCGAACCTGAAATATTTTTTTCAGCACTTCCAAAGTGTCTTTAACCGCAAATCCGCTCATATACGGGCCAAAGTACAAATTTTTGTCGTTTTGAATTCGGCGAGTCATCATAATTTTCGGAAAATCCTCTTCCATTGTAATCTTAATATAAGGATACTGTTTATCGTCCTTCAGCAAAATATTGTATCTCGGTCTGTATTTTTTAATAAGATTACACTCCAGAGCAAGTGCCTCCGCTTCGGTATCCGTTAAAATATAGTCAAAATCATTCACCTTCTCAACCATTGCCACGGTCTTTGGTGTATGCGACGCCGTATTTTGAAAATACTGGCTTACACGGTTTTTAAGCACCTTGCTTTTTCCCACATAAATAACCTTCCCCTCAGCATTTTTCATAATATAAACACCGGGAGTCGTTGGAAGATTTTTAAGTTTTTCTTTAATTCTCTCAATGACCGTCATATAAGCCTCCGTAAAACACTACGCTTTATCCTTTAAATCAAAATATGCCTTACTGATGTAAGGCATAAACTAAAAACACTATTAAAAATCGGAAGAAATCAATTCGATTAAACTGTTAACCGCTTCTTCTTCATCGGGTCCGTCAGCCGAAAGGGTAACGCTTACGCCTTTTGTAACGCCCAAGGATAAAACACCGAGCAAGCTTTTTGCATTAGCTTTTCTTTCGTCCCGTTCAATCCAAATACTTGATTTATATTCGTTTGCTTTCTGAATAAAGAAAGTAGCAGGTCTTGCATGAAGACCGACTTGATTCTTAACAACTATCTCTTTAACAAACATATAACCTCTCCTTTTAAACGCAACTTCTCATAAAAACACTATTTATAGAATACCCTAAAATTCTCCATCTGTCAACACTTTTTTTATTTTTTGATATTATACCCAAATAAACCGAAAACCAATCGAAAAATTTGTGCAAATTACTTTATATAAAAGCCTCCATATCCTTTGGCAAGGAAAGTTTGAATGTAAGTCTCTCTCCACTTTTCGGATGATAAAATTCCGCATAATATGCGTGCAAAAGATGTCCCAACGCAATTTCTCGTTCGCTGTCACCGTTGCCGTAAAGCCAATCTCCGACCAAAGGGTGACCGATATGGGAAAAATGAACACGAATTTGGTGAGTTTTTCCCGTTTCCAGCGATATATCCAGCACCGAAATTTTTTTATCGGATTTTATCACATTATATTTCGTAACCGCCCTTTTTCCGTCTTTTGCAACAATTCTTTTAATAACGCTGTCACACTCCCGTTTTATGGGTAATTCCAAAATCCCTTGCTTTGGCACAACTTCTCCGTGAACCACCGCAATATATTTGCGCTTAAATCTTCCGTCTTTCAACTGGTTGGACAAAGCGCTGTGCGCAAAAGAATTTTTCGCCACTACGCAAACGCCCGTGGTGTCCTTATCGATACGGTTTACTGCGTGAAATTTATGAGCTTCACCGCTTTTTTTCCAATACCAAACTATCCCGTTTGCCAATGTGTTGTCGAAATTGCCCATACTGGGATGAACACTCATTTTTCTCGGCTTATTTAAAACCATAATATAAGCATCCTCATAAACTATATCCAAATTCATTTTAATCGGAACAATATTTTCGGATTGTTTCCGTTCTTCCACATCTGCCGTCAACAAATCCCCCTCGGAAACTCTGTCAACGCTTTTGCAAATTGTTCCGTTTATACGCAGTTTTCCGTTTAATTTCAACTCTTTAAACAAAGACGCCGAAATTTCAAACTTCTTTCGCCAAATCGTTTCAACGGTTTTTCCCGCATCTTCACTCGACACAGCATATTCAAGTATCGTATCGGACATTATTTCCCCTCCGCAAATAACTATCGTTCAATCAATCCGTATTTCACCTTAACTCGCTCAAGCTTATCAATCATCGGTTCTGCCGCAAACCACAAGAAAAATGCGGTCGACACGGCGTGTATAAAATCAAAGGGCGCTCCCATAACATATGAGGAGATCAGCATTTCTGCCGTTGGATTTACCTGATAAGCAACAACAGACGCCGGATTCATAATTCCGCCGTATAAAAAGAAAGTCACCGTCCCACCGAAAATTGCCAAAGAAGCTCTCGTTTTTCTCAAAAATCCTTTCCGGAAAAATATCCCCGAAACAAAACCGATTATTCCGAAAGCAAACATCTGCCAAGGAGTCCACGGTCCCTGACCGAAAAAGAAGTTGGAAACAAACGCCGTAACCGCTCCCACCAAGAAACCCGTTTCGCCTCCGAAGCAAACCCCCGAAATTATCACCAAAGCCACAACCGGCTTAAACTGAGGAGTCATAAAAAACGCCATTCTTCCGGCAACGGCAATCGCACACAAAACACTTATAATAATTACCTCTCTTGCCTGAGGCTTTCTGCTTTCAAAAACCATCGCAAAAGGTATCATCGTTTCAAGTATTATAAGCAGGCTGATAAAATAGTATTTTCGATTTTGAAGATAAAATACTCCAAAATAAACAGTCAAAGGAATTGCCAGCAAAATCAAAATTGTTGCCGCAACCGTTCGTTTACCCAATTTTCTTCGGCTTTGCGGTTGTTGCACAAATTCTATACCAACCTCCCTTTTCGGGAAAAAGCAAATAACTGTGCAAATAATCTCAAAAATCATTGCAAGCTGCCACTCGCTTAAATCCTTTTTATTAAAAGCTTCAAAATTCCAGCCACACCTTTGCCCCGTCAAAATTACCGTTACAATAAAGGAAAATATAAACAATCCGCCCAAGATTTTTCTTAAATCAAAACCCTTTTTGTTGTTCTCGCAAGGAATCACTTCTTCCCTTTTTGTCTTTATTTCCGGTTTAAAACGGCTTATATGCTCTCTTTTTTTTATTTCTTTGCCGCAGGCTGCGATGATATCCTCGGCAAGCAAAGCCTTTGAAGCTGTACTTCTTGCCATGCGGTTTGCGGCAGTTGTATAAAATCTGTTGCCTGTGAAAAATTTTCTCGGTGTATTACACGAGGTTATTCCTCCGTCAAAGAACATAGCGCACCTGTCAGCATATGCCGCACAAAACTCTATATCGTGAGATACCATAACAACGGTTACACCTGAAGCTTTAAGGTCTTGCAAAATATCCGCAAAAATTTCCTTAAAATGCGCATCCATACCTTTTGTGGGCTCATCCATCAATAAAATTCGAGGCTCCAAAAGCAGAACCTTCGCCAGCGCCGCTCTTTGCTGTTCTCCGCCCGAAAGGTCATAAGGATGACTTTCAAGTAAACTTTCAATACGGCATAGAAACGCAATTTTTTTTATTTTTTCTTCTTTTTCTTCTATTGAAAGCTTTGCATCAACCATTTCCAAAAGATCTTGATAAACTGTCTTCTTAACAAACAAAGCTTGTGGATTTTGCGGAAGAACCGTTAAAACATCGTATAAATCAGGTATTTGGGATATAATTTTCCCCTCTATCGATATTTTTCCCCGACATGGCAAATTAAGCCCGCTAAGCAGCGAAAGTGCTGTCGTCTTACCCGTTCCGTTGCCGCCTACTATGGCAAAAAGCTCACCGTTTTTAATTTCCATATTCAAGCCTTTTATAACATCGGGCAAATTCTTTTCGTAACGAAACCAAACATCTTTTACCTCAATAACCGTTTCTCCGCCGCTTTTTATCGCTTTTTCATCATCTTTAATTAAATCATTGCTTACCGTGTGTTCTCTTGCAAAGTTTTCAAGGCGGTATCTGCCCTCGCAAACAGTAAGCGGCAAATCCACCGTTTCTTCAATTGCCCCGAAAACACGCACCGGTGTGGGAAGAGCCGCATACATATCATTATCCGTATTCTTAAGTACTTCGCAAACCTTTTTCGGCGTTCCGTCGGCAATAATTTTCCCCTCTTCCATAA
>CAZTEA010000104.1:0-4991 GCA_964612315.1 uncultured Oscillospiraceae bacterium
ACCGTAAAGTGGGAGAATATAAAAACCATCGGCGATGATTTGATTATAATAGAACTCGAAAAATGATTAAAAACTACAGTTAAAATTTATATATTGTCAAAACAGAAAGGAAGGGAAAATTAAAAAAGAGTTGCATCGTTGCTTTTTATGTTTGTAATTTTAATAAATATATTGCCGGTATTTTCCGAAATAACCACGGAATACGAAATGATATTTTCGACGGACAAGGCTTATCATACTGCCGTAGAACTTCCGAACCAGCCGGTTACATACGAGGCAACCGTTTTGTCTGCCAAGCACTTTTTCGGGACGGGCAGGTGTAATTGTTGGAAACTATGGCGGCAGAGGGACGGAAGGATTTGAAGTTTATTCAAACGGCTATCCCGGACGGTATAACATAAGTGACGACGGAACGGTATCCGATTTTATTTTTCATAAAGTAAATGCTTTTAAGGGGCAATGGATTCATATTGCTGTTGTTAAAGACTATGAAAATGATGAGGTGCGTTGTTATATTGACGGCGAGTTTAAGTAAACCTCGGCAATGACTTTTGAGCCTACCAAAAAGAAAAAGCGTGTTGTAATAGGTGGCGACTGGAGAGGCGGAAGCGGTTGAGGCGAATCCCGATTATAATGTCATTGTCATAACCCACGGCTATCTTGACAGCGACGGAGGCTTAATTGATGCTGAAAGCTCAGCTCCCCTTACCGTACACGGTGGCATTAACAACGGGGCAACGGGATTGGTTGGAATGATGTATTTTTTCGATTACATCGGATAAATACGGCGGAAACATTATAGCAGTATTATACGATGATAATGGAGAGCTTTTATCGGCAAAAATATATAATGCGGCAGATGATATAAAGGTTTTGTTTGAGCAAGGTTTAACCAACGGCTGGCATAAATTTATGTGGTGGAACGGCATGAAAAAAATTAACCCCTTAAGTGCTTTTCAAGGTGCGGAATTTTAATTATATAGCAAATAACGGACTGAATTTCAGTTCGTTATTTGCTTTAACAAAATATAAAAAATCTATTGAAAAATCCGCTTTAAAAGTGTATAATAAAAAGATAGAATGGAGTGATATGCTTGACGGAAATTAGTAAAGACGAAATTATGCGTCAAAAAGACTTTATAAATAAAATTTACGAGATTAACAGCAGACGGGAGAAAAAACCAAAAGCTTTTGTGGAAACCTACGGTTGTGCCCAAAATTTCAATGACAGCGAAAAAATAAGCGGAATGCTTTTTGATATGGGCTTTGAATTTTGCGATGATAAAAACGAAGCGGATTTGATTCTTTTTAACACCTGTGCCGTTCGTGAGAATGCGGAAATGCGTGTTTACGGAAATATCGGGGCGATAAAAAATATTAAGCGAAAGAAAGAACATTTGCTTCTCGGTGTTTGCGGATGCATGATGCAGCAAAAGCAGGTGGCGGAAAATGTAAAGAAGCGGTATCCTTATGTGGATATGATTTTCGGAACTCATGCTCTTTATCGCTTTCCCGAAATTCTTGCCAATGCCATGGAAAAGGGCAGGATTTTTGATACGGAAAATTCGGACGGTGCAATATGCGAAGATATCCCTTATCACAGAGAAGCGCCTCCGCTTGCAAAAATTCCGATTATGTATGGATGTAACAATTTTTGCACTTATTGCATAGTTCCTTATGTTCGAGGCAGGGAAAGAAGCCGAAAAATCGAAAATATTTTAAACGAAGTGCGAAGCGTGGCACAGCGAGGCTACAATGAAGTTATGCTTCTCGGTCAAAATGTCAATTCTTACGGGAATGATTTTAATGACGGGACAACCTTTGCACATCTTTTGGAGGAGGTTTGCAAAATTGACGGAGTTGAAAGAATTCGCTTTATGACCTCACATCCGAAGGATATTTCCGATGAGCTTATTGAAGTTATGGCAAGAGAGCAGAAAATTTGCAAGCAGCTTCATCTTCCGGTTCAATGCGGCTCAACGGAAATTCTTAAGAAAATGAACAGAGGCTATTCAAAAGAGCAATATTTAAACATTGTGGAGAAAGTTCGGGAAAAAATGCCCGATATTGTTCTTACAACCGATATTATTGTGGGATTCCCTGGCGAGACAAACGAGGACTTTGAAGAAACCGTTGATGTTCTTAAAAAGGTTAGATACGACACGATTTTTTCCTTTATATATTCAAAGCGGGGCGGAACTCCTGCGGCAACAATGGAGGATTGTCTGACGGACGAGGAAAAGCATAGAAATTTTGAACGCCTTTTAGAAGTTCAGAATGAAATTTCCAAAGAGAAAAATGATGAGTATTTTGGTAAAACGGTGGCAGTTTTAGTTGAGGGTGAAAGCAAAACCAATCCCGAATTTATGTGCGGAAGAACAGAGGGTGGAAAAGTTGTGAATTTTAGAGGAGATAAATCTCAAATCGGTAAAATTCTCAATATCGAAATAACAAAAACACAAACATGGTCGTTAAGCGGCAAAGTTAAGGAGGGTGAAATAAATGGCTGATGCAATTATGGAGGCAGCTCAAAAACTGGGTAAGTTAATCGGGGACAGCGCAGAAAAACAGAAAGCGGTTGAAAGTGCCGATGCACTCAGAAACAATGAAGAAGCTTCAAAAATTATGGAAGATTACAATAATTTAAGGCACAGCGAAATGGCAAAATTCAGAGAGAAAGAGCCTACAAAAGAGGAATTTGAGGCTTTTCAAAATCTTATGCAACAGGAATTTATCCGCTTGGCAAAAAATCCTCTTATTGCCGAATATCTTGAGGCAAATAAAGCGTACGAATCAATGATTAAGCGTGTTAACGGAGTTTTGGCATATTATATAAACGGTGAAGAGGAAGATGGAGGTTGCGGCGGAAATTGCTCTTCCTGCGGAGGCTGTCATTAAATAAGGTAATTAAAAAATCGGAAAAGGACGGACTGTAAAATGGCTGAGTTTACGCCGATGATGAAGCAATATTTTGCTATCAAGGAAAGTTATAATGATTGTATTTTGATGTATCGTTTGGGGGATTTTTACGAAATGTTTTTCGATGATGCCAAGGTGGCATCTGAAATCCTTGAATTGACTCTGACCGGCAGGGATTGCGGTCAGGAGGAGCGTGCCCCGATGTGCGGGGTTCCTTTTCATGCGGTGGATTCTTATATAGCGAAGCTTATTGCAAACGGTAAAAAAGTGGCAATTTGCGAGCAGGTTGAGAATCCGGACGAGGCAAAAGGTATTGTGCGCCGAGAGGTTGTTCGGGTGGTCACTCCAGGAACAATTCTCGATTCTTCCGCTTTAGATGACACAAAAAACAATTACCTTTGTTCGCTTTATATTGATGACGGCGGAATGGGAATATCTTTTGTTGATATAACCACAGGCGAAATTTCAACCACGGAGAATCCCGATTTTTCCGATGTGGTAATTCTTAACGAAATGGTAAAATATTCTCCGGCAGAAGTTATTTTTAACAAAGGTGCATACCGAAGGACAGAGCTTACGGAAAAAATCCGTGACCGCTTTGAGTGCGGAACAATTTGGTATCGTGATGAGGCGTATGCCTTTGCTTCGGCGCAGAAAAAAATCAAGGATATTATGGGTGAGGCTTATAACACTGAAATCGCAGGAAAAGTCCACAGCGTTGCGAGCTTGGGTGCGCTTCTTGAATATCTGGAGGAGATGCAGAAAACCAGACCCAATAACCTTAAAGAGCTGGATATTGTGGATGACGGCAAATATATGGGGATAGACCTTTACAGTATGCGGAATTTGGAACTTTTGGAAACCATGCGTGACAAAAAGACCAAAGGTAGCCTTTTGAGCGTTTTGAATAAGACTGTTACGCCCATGGGGAGCCGTCTTATGCGCAAATGGATAACTATGCCCCTTATAAATTGCGGAACAATACAAAATCGGCACAATGCTGTGGAAGAGTTTGTTAAAAATCCCATAATTCGAGAAGAAATCCGTGAAAAACTTCGAGAAATCAACGATATTGAAAGAACGATAACCCGTATTTCCTACAAAAGCGCAAATTGTAAGGATTTGCTCGGTATCGCCTATTCTTTCGAGCGCTTGCCGAGAATTAAAGAAAGTATGGCGCAATGTAAAGTCGGCGTCCTTAAAAAGCTTTTTGAGGAATTTGATACTTTGGAGGATATCAAAAATCTTATTTTAAATTCCATAGATTCGGAAGCCCCACTTACAATAAGAGAGGGGAAAATGATTAAAAGGGGCTACAACGAGGAAATCGATGCCACAAGAGAAGTTATGGAAAAAGGAAAACAATGGATAAAGGATATTATTCAAAGAGAGAGAGAAGAAACCGGGCTTAAAATAAAAGAAGGCTATAATCGAGTGTTTGGATACTATATCGAAGTAAGCAAGGCGGAAAAGGGAGAAGTTCCTCCGCATTTTATAAGAAGGCAGACCCTTGCCAATTGCGAGCGCTATATAACCGAAGAAATTAAGGGAATTGAAGATAAGGTTGTGGAAGCGGAAAGCAAGATAAATGTTATGGAGTATGAAATGTTTTGCCAAATCAGGGAATGTGTGGCGGCGGAGATTTCAAGAATTCAAAAAGCGGCGGAAACCGTTGCGGCAATCGATGTTTTAACCGCTCTTGCTTTTGTGGCGGAGAAAAACGGATATGTTAAGCCCAAAATGAATTTGGGTGATAAGCTAAATGTTAAGGACGGCAGACACCCCGTTGTTGAAGCAATAAGCGGAAAAAATATGTTTATATCAAACGATATAAATCTTGATTGCAATGAAAATCAGGTACTGGTTATAACAGGACCTAATATGGCGGGTAAGTCAACATATATGCGTCAGACAGCGCTGATTTGCGTTATGGCTCAAATGGGAAGTTTTGTTCCGGCATCAGATGCGGAGCTTGGAATTATTGATAATATTTTTACGAGAGTCGGGGCTTCCGATGATTTGTCTGCAGGGCAAAGTACCTTTATGGTCGAGATGAACGAGGTTGCTTATAT
>CAZTEA010000105.1:0-4933 GCA_964612315.1 uncultured Oscillospiraceae bacterium
CATATAACCGCAAGAGAAACAACAATAATCAAAATGGTTATCCATACAGTTTTTGATGTATTGATTTTCTTTTTTTCGGGCATTTTTTCAATCGGTTTTCTCGCTTCAAATGACAATCTGTCGTGTTCCGCAACGGGTGTCGTCTCTTTTCTGTATTCTCGATTTTGCGAAGGCGTTGCATTTCTTACCTCCTCATCATTTTCCCTTGGCTTCACATCAAAGGATTTCAGATTGGGAATAATCTGAGTTTTCGCTAAATCATTATCGTTGCTATGCCGATTATCTATACGGCTCTCGCCGCAAATTATACATTTATCACCGTCATTTACGGTTTCACAATTAGGACATTTCCACACAATTATTCTCTCCATTACAATTTATTTTCAACGCCGCTCTACGGCGTAAGTTTAATTAAAGCCAATCATCGTCCGCTTGCCTAAAGAAGCTCTCTCCCTTCTTCGACTCAGCGCCTTTCGACCCGGTTAAAAGTTCATAAACTTCCTTAGCATCGGGTCTTTTGTCCGGATTTACATTCAACATTTTCTTTAAAATCTCCTGAATGTAAACAGGTATCAAAGGACTCATTCCAATCATTGCCCCGTCAAGAACCGCTTCAAATACATAATCATATTCGTTTGTATCAAAAAACGGAAGCGAGCCCGACAAATACTGATGAAAAAGAATGCCCAAGGCAAACACATCTATTTTGGCGGTCAATCGACCGCCCTCTTCCGCTATATACAAAAAGGATTCCGGCGCAAAATAAACCATATCCCCCTGAAAATCATCGCAAGACGGCGGATTGCTTTCCAAAAAGCTGCTGTCAAAATCAATAATTTTTGCTGTATAAGCCCCCTTTTGTGTCACTTTAAGCAAAATATTGTCGGGTTTTATATCTCCGTGAACTATTCCATGCTGATGAATCGCCTGCATATTATAAAGAATTACTTTTAAAATCAAAATCTTTTTATCTATATCCAAACCGGCAATCACCCTCGGCTCTATTCCTGCCGCATCAACTTTTTCCGTAACCAAATAATAACGACTTGCATTTCTGAAAAAATCCAATGCCGTTACGACATTACCCGTTGAACACTTGCCGAGTTCATTGTAAAACGCCCTTTTTTCATTTTCGAACTGCTTGCAAATTGCCCGTTTTTTAAGAATCTGCTCCCTTGATAATACTGTTCCGTCAAGAGGATATACGGGGGACAAAAATTCCTTGATAAATACCACCAAACCGTCTTTTTCCGCAAATCCCCACTTTGCAAAACCGCTTTTATCGGGAGTAAGTTCGGAAAGAAGCCTATACCCGTTAATATCTTCCATACTGTTTAAACACCTCTGTAATATGTCTTTTTATATTCTTCCCACAGCTTCAACTTATTTTCTTCCGATATATTATCCAATTTTGAAATATATTCCTTATACAGCTTTTCATTTCTCGCCGCCATATGCCGTTTAAGATTTTTAAAATCGGAATATCCGAAAATGGCAATTCCCAAAGTATAATCGTCACCGGCATATTCTCTTATATATTTTCCCATTCGTTTCTTCCAATCTTCAATGCTTTTGGAATTCAATAAAGTCGACAAAATCATATATTCAAACTCCATTGGAGTTGAAAAATAGCCGAAGCATCCGTCTGTTGCCGTAATTAAAATTCCCTTATTGGAGCAAATAACCCCCTTGCTGTTCAGCACATAATCACCTGAAGCCGATATCACATTGGAAAGTCTGCCGTCATTACTGATATTGGACAAAGCATCGGCATCACTATCAATATCATCTTGTGTTATTTGTGTAAGTCCCTTTGAATTCAGGACAAATCCACGAGAATCGCCCACCCAAACAAAAGACGCATACATTCCCTGGTCTCTCGGAGTAAACATAATAAGAGAGGCAGTTGTCGGAAAACTTTTTGCAAGAGAACCTTTTATCGTTGTCTTTGAAGCTCCGTTTTCCAATTCTTTCAGTTCGCAATCAAAATTTTCTTTAATCTCTGAGCAAATTTCCGATATATTTTCTCGATTTAAGCCTCTTTCTTCTTCCGAGAATTTTTCGAACCACTTAAAAACCACTTTTGCCGCAGTATGCGATGCAAGATAAGCTCCCGTGCGGTTTCCGTAAACATCATATTTACGGGAACCTATGCCGCCACAGCCGTCAAAAACACCCACAAGACCGTACTTTTTGTTAACAATGCAGGCATAGCTGTCTTCACCGTTATCTTTAATCATTTCGCCGTTTACCACAAACACGGTATCCAAAAAATCCATCAAATTATGTTTTTCAGTCATAAACAAACACCCGATAAAAATAAATTCTTAAAATAAAATCACTAATTTTTCAAAATCAAACTTCAATTTAAAAAGTACACTCTTAGATGGTATTTGAAATCGAATCGATTATCTGTCCGTAATCATATTCCCCAAGACCTTCGCCCGCAATTGACGGAAAATGTATAACATTGTCCCATGTATCGGAAATTGTACTCCAGTAAGGACCGTCAGGTGCAAAAAGCAACAAACGCTTTGCACTCTGCGAAACAAAGCCCTCGGTCTGGCGGTCACCCCACCATGCCGTAAGTTCATCGAAATTCTTTGCCATTTTCGTGGGATAATTCGGTACACTTCGTCCATATCCCAATTCGTGAGTTGTGGCGTCGGTCCAGACAACTATAACCTGTCGCTTTTTCATTTCCTCTGGATTCCATTTGGACTTTATCGCATATCCCAAAGCTTCAAGACCGTCTTCAGGGTCATCGCCTCCGCCGCCGGCTTCAATGCTTCTGATACATCTCTCAAACTCCGCCGTCTGTTCCGGCAAATTAAAGAAATCCGTTACCAGCATAGCTTCATCACCGTCTGCAATGTAATCACGAAAAGCCACTATTCTTATTCTCAATTTATCTATCGTTTTGCTTTTTCTTGCCATAGCCTCGATAACATCGTTATATAAATTCATGGCGTTTTTCTTTACCATATCCAAGACACCGCCCATGCTTCCCGTAGCATCAATGCAAAACACCATATCAACATTATAAGTTATTTTATAATTTCCTGCCATTTAACGCTCTCCTTATTTATATGTATATTAAATTAGGCTCTTTTTTAAAGCCGTTCGTAATATCAATTGAAAACCATTGTCCCTTTACGCCTCTTCCGTTTCCGCTTTCTCAATAATCTCTTGCATTTTCATTTTCGTTTCATCTTCAAAAATAAGAGGTATTACGCATCTTGCCGCCGAGAAACCTTTGCTTAAGTCGCAATTTTTATTAACCATGGCTTCTGTGTGCAAAAGCATTTTTTCCGTATTTTCTTCATATTTATCGAGTATATGATTGTCTTTCATAAATTTATCGGCTTTTTCCCCGATAAACCTAATGATACTTTTTGCGCCGCCTTCTTTATTTTGAATAAGCTCGATTTCTTCAAGAGTCGCCTCGACCTTTTTTTCACCCTTAACATAACAATAGAACTTACTTGTTTCATCGTCAAAATCGGCTTTATAAGCAACAATATATTCCCCGTCTTTTTCAAACAGCACTTTCTCGCATTTTGCCGTTTTTTTCTCGCTCTCATCGGCTGTATTCTCGTCATCTGTTGCCGACCGATTTTCATCTGTTTGCTTTTCAGACTCCTCCAAGGCTATTTTCGGCATTTCCATATTAAAACTTTCTTTTGAAATTTTAATGTTTTCGGCCTCGCAGGTTGTCCAAAATTGTTTTCCATCTTTATCAAATCCAACGGTGGTTACTGCCTTTTCCCCGTCTTTTCCGTATAAATAAATTTTCTTTTCGTTATTTTTGCCGTAAAAATACGCTTGCTCATATTCGTAGTATTTATAACCGTCAATTTTGTCCTTCAATAAATTTTCCTTTTCTTTATTGTCAAAATCTTCAATATTGAGTGCGACAAGAGACAAACTCTCCTCTTTCTTTGCAATTATATCATTTTTGTTTTCACGATAATTTCCGCCTATGAGCATTATTGCACTTACCGCAAGCAACGCAAAACAAACCACCGACGCCGCAACAACAACCACTTTTAATTTATTGCTGGGACGACCTTGATTTTTATTCTCCGACAGACTTTCGGCAAAATCTTCATCATAAAGTTTTTTTGCCGTTTTGTTTCCAAACTCCATTGAAGAATAGCCGTTAAATATTGCATTTTTCTTGCATTTTATGCAAACACCGTCAATTGAGTTAATTTTTTTCCCGCATTTATCGCAAATCATACGCTTCGCCTTTCTCAATCCATACATCAAAGTATACTCTTGTTAATTATATCACTTAAACAGCTACTTGTCAACAAATTTCGACGCTTTCTGTGTTTAAAAACGCAGCATATCGCAGGATTAAAATCCTTCCATTGTCACAAACTATATAAAATTGTTGCATTTTTCGAATAATTGTGGTATAATTAACAAGCTAATTTTGAATTGAGCCGCAATTGCGGCAGATTGGAGATACTATGGATAATAACAAGAAAGAATTTCAGCCTTATGTTCCGGCTGAAAAAATCACACCCGAGCTTACTGTAACTTCCATAATTATGGGCGTTCTTCTTGCAGTTATATTCGGCGCCGCAAACGCATATTTGGGACTTCGTGTCGGAATGACGGTTTCCGCATCTATCCCTGCGGCAGTTATTTCAATGGGCGTTATCAGAGTTTTGCTTCGAAAAAACTCAATTCTTGAGAGCAACATTGTTCAAACAATAGGTTCAGCCGGTGAATCCCTTGCGGCAGGCGCTATTTTTACCCTTCCCGCTCTGTTTATTTGGGCAAAGGACGGCGTTATAGACAGCGCTCCCGATATGGTCGAAATTTCACTTATCGCTCTTATCGGCGGTTTGCTCGGCGTATTTTTTATGATTCCCCTTCGAAATGCTCTTATCGTAAAAGAGCACGGAACTCTCCCTTATCC
>CAZTEA010000106.1:0-4923 GCA_964612315.1 uncultured Oscillospiraceae bacterium
GCATTACAATGAAACCGCCCTCCGCAAGGTTATACTCGAAAACTCCGAAAAAAGCTGTTTCTCTGTAACAACTCAAAGTTTGGAACAAATTCCACATATTATCAGTGCGGTCTCGCCGACATTGATTATATGGTCTGTGACAGCAAAGCAGCAAAACAATACCAACATCAATACCCTAATTTAAAAATAATATGATTTACATATGTCAAAAGCACCTCCAAAAAATCAAGCGGAAAAGCAAACAGCAGCACCATGCCGATTTCTTTTCCGCTCTCTTATATCTTAGCAGATTTTTTTATAAAATTGACCGCAAACTGATTTTGTTTTGATCAGTTCTCCGGCAATGACAGGTATCCCCTATTCGGAAAAGGGCTTAACGCTTCTTGTCAGGAAATGCAGCGTTTTTTTCACAAACGGTCTGTTTCAATGTAATGATAGCCGCCCTTCAAATCCACCTTTCTTTTTCCGTTTGCTACGTTTACCTTTAAAACACCGTTTCTAAGCGGTACTGCGATTTCGGCGTTTTTAAATGCCGCTTTGTATTCGCTTAAATATACAACCTTGTTTTCCTCATTTATTTCCTTAACGCCAAAGCAATCGCGGATGATCAAATGAATAATGTGCGACGCAAAGCCGTGGTTACAGCTTGCAACCGTGCTGTCGTTCTCCCACAGGGTTCCTGTCTCGCAGGCCATACGATAGAAATAGTCCTTGATCTCGTTCATTATCCTATCGTTAAAGCCGAATCTTGACAGCACCTCTAAGCGCAGATAATTACCGATAAAGGCGTTTGCAGGGTAAACATCGGGATATTTTATAAGGCATTTATGTCCCGCGCCGAAATCGTTTAAAATAATATCAAACAGCTCGGGATAGTCCTTTCTGTCGGCAACCCCGGTAAAGAAGGCGTAGTATTGACACACCTCGGTAATATCGTTCGGAGCAATCGCTTTACCGTCCCCGCCGTAAACAATATGATCCCTGAAAAATTTTCCGTTATACGAAAGCGCGCGTATTTTCTTCTTGATATTATCCGCCTTAACGCTTAAATCTTTGTCTCCGTATAACCTTGACATTGCTTTAAGCATTGCGTAATACAGCATATTCGTCGGGAAATTTACGTTTTGAACCCAGTCGTTCGCCTTAGACCACTCTACAAAAATCCAGCCGCTTAAATTTTCAAGCAGACCGTCGGAGTTAATGAATCGGCAAAAATAATTTTCCAAGGAATAAAGCCTTTCCCTTGCCTGATCCGCCATAGCGCTGTCGCCGCTTCTGCAGATATATTCCTCCAGCTCCAAAACAAAAAACATTGCCCAATTCGGTATAAAGCTGTCGGTATCCGAGGGATAGCACATAGGGAGCATTTCCTTCGGAATACCCGGAATATCGGTTGCAATTAAAAAGTTTTGCAGGAAATCGTGTTCAATATCATTTTTACCCGTTAAATCCTTTTCTACCCTTCCGGTAAAAAAGCTGTCGCAAAGCCAGCCCGCCCGTTCCCTTGAGGGACAGTCGGTAAAGAGGTCAACCGCGTTTTGAGCGAATGTATTAACCGCCGCGTTCCAGATTAAATTTATTTCTTTATCATCGCAAATAAACTCCGTGGTATCTTTAAGTGGGTTTTCATAGGCGATAACCGATAAATTTGAAAGCTGAATTTTCCCTGATACAGAAAGGATTTTTAAATACTTAAACGACATCGGCTCCAAGGAATCAAAATGATGCCTCCCCTCCTTAAAGGAAACAGGCAGTAAATTGGTGGTTTCGTTCCCCGGGCTGTAGGGCGAGACATCGTTATTATTTAAAACCTCGTCGTATACAAAATAAACCTCGCCGTCGCTTTCGGAGAAGATATCGCAGGATATAAATCCCGTTTTTTCCGCAGGCAATTCCAATAACGCAAAATTACCCTCTGAAAGCAAAAGAGTATCCTTACTCGTGATTTTTCGATTGAATTTTTCAAACGAATCGTTCTTTATACCATTTAACTTTAAGCGGTATAAACAATCAATCTCGTCTGTATTAAACGAAAAATCCTTTACATCGGTTTGCTCAAACCTGTCACGGCATTTGTCCTCGTTCGGGATTTCAATATGATAAGTTCCGTTTGCGATTTCGGTGAATGTCGTTTCCTTTTTATAATCAGGATAAGGGGAATTACGCTTTGTAAGCTTAATGTTATCCACCTTTATCAATTCAAGCTCTTCGGAACACCTGTAAGGCAGACTCCATACCTCTAAAAATCCCCTTTGATACGAATATTTTTCAACGACCTGTTTTTTCGAAAGATTTACCCTGACAGAAAAATCGTTGTTTTCCCCCGTCGCCGCTATCACCTCTCCGTCAGCTATGATTTCGGCTTGAAGAAAAGGCTTTTGTAAAATATATTCAAAAGTCCGAACGCCGTAATGTACAACCGAAAGCTCTACCCTGTTTGAATCCTTTGATAAATATTGTCCTATTTCAATGTTATCCACCCGCCAGGTACCTTTCCCGCACCGTGCGGGACCGTAGCAAATAAACTCATCATTAATCTTTAGCTGATAATAATTATCCGCCGCCACAGCAAGCTGTGCCGTCTTAAAAGCGGGCAGGGTTGTAACAAAGGAAAGCATTATATTTCTTTCGCTGATATAATCCTTAGCCCATACAGGCGAAGCCTTTTTAAAAAACACGCTTTTCCCTCTTTCCGTCAAGTATTTTAAAGCTACTGCTAATCGATATTTAAAAGCATTTCAAGCACATATTTAGCATTAAGCTTTAAAAGGTCTCTTGTGATAACCTTATCATAGACCTGCTTTAAAGTTATCGCACCTTCCTTTACGGGCAAGCCCCGCATATCGGGAAGAATATGGTCGTATGTCTCGCCCCGCTCCATAGAGGTTACGGCAGGATAATCGTTATATACGGGTATTTCGTCCTTGCCGAGCGGTTTGCAAGGAAAATATGTTATTCTCTCCCATTTGCCCATTATAAATCCCCTCCAAATTTATTAAAAGCTTTTCCTATGACTTAAGGTTATACTCGACTAATAACATAAAAATACTATTATATTACAACAGTATTTTATCATTCTATACAATTTATGTGAATGTTAAAAATTATGGAAAACCTTTTAAAAAAAATTCTGTTTGCATAAGCTTTCTAAAAAAACAAAGCTTCAAGCGGCTGTTTTAAATCTGCTGATTGACCTTGCCGAGCACCATACCGTTTCCTCAAACTGCTCTTTAAGCGCTGACAAATCTTTTGATCAGATAAAAAGCGCCGTAAGATTTATCAGGGAGCATTACTCCGAAAGGCTCACGCTTGATATTATTGCAAAAAATTCCTTTACCGATAAATTTACCCTTTCAAAGAAATTCAAGGCATTAACAGGTCATACAGTAGTGGAGTATATAAAGTGTGAAAGAAAAAAAGAACTTATGCATCAGGGGATTCCAAGCGGTACTGCCGCTGTTCAGTGCGGCTTTAACAATATTTCTTTTTTTACAAGAACCTTTAAAAAATACACGGCAATGCTTCCGTGCGAGTACAAAAAGAAACAGCGCAAAAACAACAACTAAAAATGTATTGCGTACTGCGAGGAGGGCAACACAGACTTAAAATAAGCATAGAAATACCCATCGAATGCGGCAGTTCAAAGCAGAGCTTATCACAACATCCGGTGGGTATTTTTTCATTTTGCCTTTGTAGGCGTTTGCTTTAACCGAAACAGCCTGCGGGTTGATAAACCTATTTATGTTCGATTGTACTGGGCTTTAGGTTCTTATCGGCTCACCGTACTCGCGTTTCATAGCCGCCATCGATACAACCCACTGCTTACCAAACTTACAAACATCAACACCGTTCACAAGCTTGCCGTAGGTAATGGCTTTGCGCAAAGTGCTTTCGTTCAGATTCCACAGAAAAGTTGCATCACTGAAAGCCATAAGACCGTCAAAGGGTGTTTTGATTTCTGTACCGTTTTCCCAGAGCTCATCACATGAAATATCAATATCATCATTCCATACGATACCGTAACCGCCTTGATCTACAATAACGGAACTAAATAGTTCGGGACTTTCCTTCAATGGTAGAAAGAAGCTGTATTTTTCAAAAAGCGATGCCACATCGTAAATCTTGGTTACACCTTCGGCAAATTGCACGCTAAGCTTGTAATCAGGCAGAGCATTTACATTCTTTACTTTATGGAACATACGAAAACCTCCTTACTCCAAAGGAGAAAGAGCAATAAACTCTTGTGTTTCCCAAATCTTCAAAAGCGCATCCTTGTGCATAGCACTCCATTCCAGAACCATCTCAAGCGCCTTCTTGGGAAGGTTTCCTTCTAAAATAGTACCGTCTTGAATACTGATCGCAGCCATGTGTTCACCGTAGATAGCATGAAAGTGCGGCGGATTATGCTCGGACTGTTGAAAGTACATACGAATAACGATTCCGTAAAACCTTGATAATACAGGCATGAAACAATCTCCCCTTCCGACTACATTGTATCACGATACCGTGATTTTGTCAATAATATTATATGCCAACCAGGCCGAATAATTATATAAATTTTGTTTTGGTTTTTACCAAAATGGAATAATAACCTCTTTTTTGAAGAGTAAAAATCACTATGCCTCAACCAAAGAAAAATGCGTTTACTCCCTGAAAACCTTCTGTGATTCGCGTCGTTTTAATTCTTCCCATGCATTATCTTCCTGCTCATGTGTTGCGGTATATATTTTGCATTTATCTGTTTGAGCTTTGGAGAGCTTATATCTGTATTCAAAAGTAATGCCACCGCCGCGTTTGGCATAACCAATTATACTTTTAGCGGAAAGTCTATATATCCGATAAAACACTTTGAAAATAACGGCTATACCTTAATGATGAGGTGCCGTAACGAAGGTTTTGAAAACAAGTGGTAAAGACAATCGG
>CAZTEA010000107.1:0-4907 GCA_964612315.1 uncultured Oscillospiraceae bacterium
TGGTATGATAACGAAAATTCATACACAAGCCAGATGGTTAGAACAATCAAATACTTTGCAGAACTTGGCTAAGAATGCCTTGAAGCCGCCCAAGTTGGGCGGCTTTTTTATTTTTGTAATTTATATCTTTACAAAATGGAAAATATGTGATAAAATAATAAATGCGAGTGAAAGTTTAATATGGTTATTTTTGTATCATACTATAGTTATGTTTTTTTGTCTTTGGCAAAAACGCTGGCTCAAATTCGCATGACTATAGGATCGTGGCTGTATTGGCTTTTACTCGCAATAAAAGTGTGAGCTGCGTTTTTCGTGCGTCAGCTCTGGCTGGCGCATTTTTTAATGTCAAAAAAGGGGCGATACGAATGAGTGTAATTGAAGAAATGTGGAAGAAGAATATTTTTTCAAAAGGTGATACAGCGGAAAAAGATAAAGAAATACGCAAAGCGATGGAAATGTTCACCAAAAACGAAGGTATTTTGGAAAAATCTTTAACGGGCGACACCTTGAAAGCATTTCACAACATTATAAAATGGCAGGAGGAATTAACCGAGCTTTACGAATATCTTGCATTTCGAGACGGATTTAAAGCGGGAATAAGGCTTGGAGTTGAATGTGATGGAGCGGAAAATTTTGACTTTTACAATTAAAACCAAATAAAAACGACCCTCAAATTTATTTTGCAATTTGAAGGTCGTTTTTATTTTACATATTTTTATTTAGAAGGAGCAAAGCCTTTTGCGTATTGGATATAATCAAGCGTTAATAAATCAATTGCCATCGTGGTCGGATGAGGGCCTCTTCGGCAATTTTTGAAGGCTGAAACCTTAAATGTTTTCGGATTTTTCCAATCCGCGCCGTTGTCGTATACATTGGTGGTTACGCTGTTTCCTCTGTATGTTGCCGTAACCTTGCCGTTTTTTACAAAAATTTTCAGCTCGGAGGGAACTGTCAAATCGTGCGTATACACATAAGAAAGATCGCTTTGGTCGGCGTATGACTTTTGTGTTTGAAGAATAACTTGGTTATTAAGCCTCAACGAGAAATCTTGCTCAAAGGTAATTCTTGCGATAATTTTACCGGTTGCGTCAAGAATATCCATATATTTTCCTTGCGGGCCTTTAATGCTGCCGTCATTATATTCATAATAGTAATTTCCGTTAGGCACACCTGACATGGTAAATTCCGTATCGATTTCCCAAGCTTCCAAATTATCTGTTTTTTCGCCTAAATCACGGGTTGCCCACGGGGTCTCTCCGTAAAGGAGGTAGCCGTAAAGATACAAAGATGAACCGCTTAAATAGTCATAGCTTCCTACATTTGTTTTTGCGTTTGTATATGTTCCAGTCCAATTTTCAAAATTCCAGCCGGCAAGACTTCCTGTTACCGTTGAATCAAAGGGTAAGCCCTCAAGCAAATCCCTTTCGGTTACGCCGGTATCGATTTTTTCCGCTTCGGCGTTAAGATATTTTGTGGGAATATCAGTCACATCACCGTCAATGTTGGTTTTAAGCCGGAAATATGATAATACACCGTCTTTCGGCGTTACATATACGGTAAGCTTTTTGTATTTTTCGGAAGATGCTGTAATCGTTTTTGCAACTATACCGCTTCCTTCGGTTAAATCATTATTGTTGTAGACGATTTTAACATTTCCGTCCGTATATGCCCAAAGCGGAATGTTAATATTTTCGTTTCCGTCGGCTTTTACATAAGTTTCGTATTTAACGCTTTTTACATTTGCCGCATCGTCGGGAAAAGTGAAATCGTATCGTATTTTGTCGGAAATCTTCGAGGTATTTGCACAATCTGCCGTGCTGTATGCTGTAACTCGCACGCCGTTTCGGTATACACATCCGAGAGTTACCGGGATTTCCAGAATGTTTATGCTTTTAAGACCCGTTACCTTTGTTCTGACAACACCGCTCATTCTGGATTCTCCGCCCTGATAGATATAAGCTGAGTCGCTGTCTTTGCCGTTTGGAAATGCCATTCTCCAGCTAAACCCGTTTCCGTTAACCAAAGACTGTCCGTAATCCTCATAGGTGGTTTGATGCAGAGCGGTTTCTCCAAAGACACCGACCAAAAGACCGTTATCAAGATAATGATAGAAAATATTTGCCTGACTTCCCTTATAGCCTTCGCCTCTGTAATGGATAATCATATTATCACCGTAAGCTTTTGCTTCGCCGGACAATCCGTAGTTGGGGCTGATTTCAATGTGACCGTCTCTCGGGAAAACATAGCGGTCATAGTTTACGGGAGTGGCAGGACCCGTTTTGAAGAGCCATGTATTATTTTCGTTAAGCTCCGCTTTAAATCCGCCTATTCTGAAATCTCTGATGTTTTCACCCGTTCTGAAGCTCAGGCGGTCTGCTCGCTCGGATACGGGAAACACAATGCCGTTATCGCTGATTGCCACATCGCTGCCAAGTGCGTTCCAGCCGGTTTCGCTGTCCGGCATAAAAGCAACGATTTCCTTATCTCCCCACATGGGATTTCCGCTTGCGTTGTATCCTTTAATATCTATTTGATAAATTGCTGTTCCCGAAACTCCGTTGTAGTTATAAGCTTCTGCCTTCTGTAAGGTGAGTTTTCCGTTTTCAAGGATACCCCAGCCGTTCGCCAAAACCCCGGTGTTTGCAAAACCGTGTTCCGTAAGCTCGAATATATACTTATCACCTTTTGAAAATCGGTATGTGCTTCCGTCTTGACCAAGGTCTACACTTAAAGTTCCGACGAAGTATGTTTTGCCGTTATCAAGCGTGGTTATGCCACGGAACATTCCGCTTGTTTCTTCAGCAATATAAGGAGCCACGGTGTCGATATAGTTTTTGTAAAGCGTCCAGCTTTTGTCGCCCTCTTTAGAATAGTCGATTTTATACTCTTTCGGTCCGAAGAAAACACGGGTGGGGTTGTTTGCATCAACTTCGCAAGCGTAATGCTGCTTGGAAAACCAAAGGGTGTCCGCAATTGTGGGGGTGCCGGAGCCGCCCACATACAGTTTAAAGTTTCTGTCATTTCCGGGGTCGCCAATCCAAAGATAATCGTTGCCTTGGAAAGTAAGATATGTATAATCTCGGCTTCCGGAACCGTCGTGGAACATAAACTTATCGTCGTAAACCGTTGTGTCTTCTGCATAATCTTCGCCTCTGCCGTAAATCCATTTGCATGACCAATCGGAAAGATTGTATGCGTAAAGCTTGTAATTGCCTTTGCCGAAAACCGCTGTCATATATGTGCCGTCCGGAGAGAAAGCAAGTCCGAGGACTTCGCTGTGAATATTTTGCGACGGAACACTCTTAATTTGCGTTATAGTGCCGTCCGCTGCTATATCAAAGGCGGAAATTGCATAATTCCCGTTTGCGTCCGTATATGCCACCCAAAGTCTGTCCGAAGTATCAAAAACTACAGCGGTGGGCTTTGACAAGGGGTTATCCTTAAGGGTTTCACCGGTAGTTTTGTTTATAACTCTGACAAAATCACGATTGCCGTAGGTTGCTACGAGAAAATTTCCGTTTTGCTGCACGGTGATGTCACAATATCCAACTTCTCCGGAGCTGCTGTAATGCCCTACTCCTTCACTTTCAAAATAAGGTTCGTATCCTATTGCACTTTGATAGGTGGTTGCGCTGTTTGCGCCCCAGTAATCCCACAAGGACTGACCGTGCTCAAAAATTACTTGTTTGTTTTCTGCGGCGTCAACACCCATAATAAAGCATCTGCGCTGACCGTAAACCGAGGTATCGTAGGAGCCTGCAGCGTTATACTGTCCGGTAGGTGTGGTTTCAAACATCATCCAATAAACCGTTTCTCCGTCGTTTGTAACTCTGATTGGAACACGATTGCCTCGTTTTTCAAAATACCCTGACTTACGGTGAATGTCATTTATATTAAACCGCATAAGAGTATAATAATTTTCCATATATTGATCGGCGTAATACATTTCATCGCCCAAAAGAGTCATATCGCTGATAGGCTGATAAGAAGTCATAATTGTTTCAACCTTATCCCTTGCGGTGCTGTTTGCCAAAAGGGCGTCCTGGCGGTATTCGATATTATGGGTCAGAATTTTAACGGTATAGCTTCCCGCTTTCGCCATATTTCCTTCGTCGTTAAACCCGTCCCAAACCTTGGTGTAATTTCCGGCATTATAATAAACGGCGCTCCAAAGAGTTCTTACCAAAACGCCGTTTTCATCGTAAACGCCGGCAGAAGTGGTTGATCCCTGCGCAAGGTTGAAGGTGAAAGATAAAGAATTTTTGCCGAATTCTTTGGTAAGCGGCATAAAATTGTCCATACTGTCCCATAGATAAACATTTATGTAGGAATTGGAAATATCAGTTCCGTTTGGAATGTTAACGGATTCCAATACCGAAAATTCTTGCCCCGAAGCAACAGAAAAAGGAGTACCGTAGTCCATAGCGACCAAAGTCCCCCCGTTGTAAAGTGTACGCACGGTTTGAACCGACTTGGCTTGACTTGAATTATTCTTTCCGAAAACATAGTATTCATTATTTCCGTTTTCAAGATAATCCGCAACAAAGTCAACCGAAACATCAAGTCCCGTGCCGTCTCCTTCCGCATATAAAGCCATCGGCAAAATACCGATAAGCATAGTGATTGCAAGCATCAACCCTACGATTTTTTTCATTTTTATCCTCCTCATATCAGCGTTACGCTTAGATAACATAATTATAGCACAGATTCGGTATAATTTCAATGGCTTTGCGATTTTCTCCGTTTTAACCAATGAAGATATTAAAATATTGACAAAAGTGCCGAAATTAGGTTATAATTTATTTTGAAAAGAGGTTGTAATATGATACATTCGTACGAGCGTCTTGATGATTTACAGCTGGACGGTCTTAAATTGATTCAAAATCCAAACTGGTTCTGTTTCGGGG
>CAZTEA010000108.1:0-4847 GCA_964612315.1 uncultured Oscillospiraceae bacterium
GCACGGTGCTTACATAAAAATTCTTCACAACAAAGGCAACAGCCAAACATAGTGCGGAAATAATTATTCTTATTAAAAGTATCTTATCACTTTTTTTCATAATCAGCAGCTAACCTCGCAATCAGGTTCAACGCTTTTGCAAACCTTAATCGCTTCATTCTTAATGCATTCAAAATTTTCTTCATTGCATTCAAGCATTATTTTTTTTGTAAGAAAATTAACCTTAACATTTATAACACCGTCAATCTTACTAATGCCGTTTTCAATATTTGCAGCACAATGCGCACAGTCAAGTCCTTCGATTTTAAATACCTTTTTCATAATGTAAAAATCCTTTCTTATTCTTCTATATGTTCCATTCCCTGACCCAAGATGCTTCTTACATGGTCATCTGCCAGCGAATAAAAAACCGTTTTCCCGTCTCTTCTGAACCTTACCAATCTTGCTTGCTTCAAAATTCTCAGCTGGTGCGAAATAGCGGAAACACTCACATTTAAAAGCTGAGCAATATCGCAAACGCAAAGCTCGGCTTCAAACAACGCATACAAGATTTTAATCCGTGTGGTATCCCCGAAAACCTTATAAAGCTCCGCCAAATCATAAAGTTCTTCTTCCACAGGCATAACGCTGTTTACTTTTTCCAAAACATCATCGTGAATATGCATAAATTCACAACCCGGAATCGGCAATTCTTCTTTTTTCAATAAGCTCACCTCTTTTTATCATTTGAATAATTGTTCAATTGTTATTTTATCACAAGTGTTACATTTTGTCAATACTTCTCCGTTAAATATTTTGTGTTGCTGTATTTTGCGAATTTATTCCAAAATTTTTTGTCTGCCGCCCCTGTTTGCTCGATACCGAAAAGACTTTGAAATTTACGAACAGCCTCCTCTGTTGCCTCGTCGTAAATTCCATTCGGTAACACATTAAAGTCTCCGTTTACATATTCCCGATTTTTCCGCAAAAGAATCTGCAGAACATACACCTCGTCATATTCATCGCCAAGCTTCATTTCCTTTATTTCTAACGGAAAGACTCTCACACTTTCCGCAGGTGAAAGCAGTTCCTCCGCTTCCTTATAAGCTTCAAAAATCCGTTGCCATGTTTCACCGTCAACCCGACCTGTAATCGGAAGATTATTTTGGCTTTGAAATTCTTCAACCGCCATTTTTGTCTCTTCGCCGAAAATACCGTCGGGATTTAACATTGGCGTAAGCCCTTTAGCGATTCTTATACTCCTTAAATAATATTGCAATTCATATATATGCGCCCTCGTGTCCCTTATTGAAACCGTCATTGCATAGCCTCCTCCGATAATTCATATCCGGGATTTTGCCCCGGTTGCTTCATTTCCCCCTTTGACAAATCATCATAATAACTTGCAATCACAATCCATGCGGCAGGACCGACTATACCGGTTTCTTCAAGACCGAATTGTCGCTGAAACGCAAGAACCGCATTTTGTGTTTCTTCACCGAATGTTCCCGTAATCGAAACAGGTGGGATATCGCTGTTATATTCCGAAATTTTTTCAAGATAGCTTTGAAGCACCCTTACCTCATCACTTTGACTTCCTCGGCTTAAAGGTGCTCCGGGATACGGCACCGTATTATTTCCCACCTGCGCCACATCAATATCCGCAACCATACCCAGATAAACATTTGAAATTAAATTCCAAGTTTCTTCGTTTACCTCTCCGCTTTGTTCTATGCCGTAATAATTCTGAAAAGCCAGCACCGCATTGCGGGTCGCCGCACCGAAAATTCCGTCTATCTCAGGTATCGGTATCGAATTGTTAAATACTCCTATTAAATTTAAGTAATACTGAATTGCGGTAACGCTGTCGCCCATATCTCCCTCCCGCAAAACACCTTTATACTGTTTTGCAATTTCCTGAATGGTTTGCCCCTCGGAATCTACCTCGCCCAGCCTTTTAATCGCAACATAAATTTGCTGCACTTCATACCATGTTCCCTTGCCGACTATTCCGTCTTGAATCAAGCCGAAAGTTTTCTGAAATTCTTTTACGGCATTTTCCGTTTCAACCCCAAAAACACCGTTGGGATTTTGAATTTTCGGAATAAGCGGATAATTAAGGGATATTCTGTTAAGCTGAACCTGTATTCGCCTTACCGGGTCACCGGAGCTTCCCAATCTAAGCAAAGAACCTGGATAAGACGCCTCAATGTTGCTTATCGGGGCATTAAACACCAAATCAATATCATCACCGTAATAATTTGTCAAAATATTATACGGGATATACCCTTGTTCCGCCAAAGTAACGCTCCCCCATTGAGAAAGCCCGTTGCATTGCACCTCAACCCCATCGCAATATGTGGCAAAAAGCGGTTCAATAAAGCCTCTTCGCCTTATATAATCATTAAAAATTTCATTGACTGTTTCGTTTATATTTTCAAAAATATTTCTTCCTTTAATGTAGGATTGGTCATAAGCCGTTGAATTTGTTATATCAAAATCATATCCTCGAGAGCGATACCATTCCGTATAAACACGATTCAGCGCAAAAGAAATTTGTGCATAAATATTTGCTCTTAAAGCACTTTCCGGCCAAGTGGGGTAAATCTCGCTGGAGGCAACATTTTTAATATACTCCGCAAAGGGCACCGTAACATTTTCCGCCGCAGAACTCGGCGTTCCCAAGTGAACCGTTATATATTCGGGTATAACAGGTGTTCCGTTCATAAAACAATACCTCCCTAAAATTACAAATTCGCAGGTTCTTCGTCAACAAAAATTTGCGGTTTTATTTGATATCCCAACGGCAGAGGAAGCAATGCCACTTGTTGAATGGTGGTTTCTCCGCTTAAAATGGGAACATTTAGATTTTCAACGGGATAATACCCCTCTTTATCTGTTTGAACCGTATATTCCTCATAACTGTCCGTATTTGAAGGATTAAGGGAATTTTCTCCGGGCGGTGCACTTAAAGCAATTTTTTCGGTCTTTCCGTTGATATCAGTCACCAAAACTCTGTAAGCTTCACCAGTTTTCAACTTCACCGTTACATAAGCGCCCGAAATCGGCAAGCCCATTCCAGCCGTATACACTTGAACAATTAAATACCCTGTGTCAAAATTTTGTTCGCTATCGGTCATCAGATAACCTCCTTACTTTCTTCTCATCTATATTTATGCAAAATCACTTGACATTATTTCTTTGTTGAGGTATTATATTATAGTAGCCTTAAATATGCCTCTTTGGTTAAACGGATACAAAAACAGTTTCCAAACGGCGACACCTTACGCAAACGACTGCATAAAAACAGAATAATAATGAATTTGTCCCGGTACCTCAGTAGGATAGAGGGTTCGCCTCCTAAGCGAAACGCCGTAGGTTCGATTCCTATCCGGGACGCCAAAAACCACCGAAAACAAATAAGTTTTCGGTGGTTTTCTCTTGTAATTTTATTGTGCGATAAAATAGAATTTTGTCTGCCGGCTTATTAAAAGTAAGTTACATTTTTCTTTGCTCAATGACCTCGCAACCATTTGAATTGCATTCTTACCATTATATTTCGGCAACAATATATCCGTATGGTTCAAAGTTAATACGGTCGCCGATTACAGCTCCCGACTGCATCAGCACCTTGTTTATATTTATTTCTTTGCTGATAGTTACCGGTTTGTTCTTTGTGTTTACCGCTATCAATAGCTGCTGATTATCGGACTTTTTAATATATGTTACAACTTCATCCGATGCATCATTACTAATCCATTCAATTTTACCGGATATAAGCGCCTCGTTGTTATGGTGCAAATTATGTATCCGCTTCACAAAATCCATTCTGCGAATTCCGTCTTGAGTAAAAGCTCTGGACCAATTTATCCAGCTCCTTTTACCGTAAAATCTGTTGGAAAACATATTGTTTTCGGCATTATCACAAACTTCATATCCGTTCCATAAAAACGGAACACCATCAAATGTATTGGTAATAACCAACGCTGCTTCAACGCCTCTGCTTGTCATTATAATTTCATTTCTATCAAGACCGCAGTCGCTTGCAGTATCATGTGTATCAATTGTTCTGATGAGTTTAGATATATTATCCCCATATTTTTTCTGTTCTTCATCATACTGCTCTTTAAGTTTTGACGCACTCTCGCCTTTGGCAAAAATATTGACCATAAGAGTATTCCAGTCAAAATCGTATCCCATGTCAAAAACATTATCTATGTGTTCAGGGCTTACACCTTCATTAAGAGTGATAAGCTCGGGGAAATCTTTTTTCAATCTTGAAAAAGAATCTTCCCAGAAATCAAGCGGAACCTGATCTCCCACATCGCATCTAAATCCATCCACACCGTATTCACGCAAAAAAGTTTCCATATTAGAGTAAAGATACTCACGAAGCTCCTTGCTTTCAAAATTCAATCTGGCAAAAGGCCAACTTTCCGGAACACGGATTGTTCCGTCTTCGTTTCTCTCCAGAAAATCAGGATGCTCCTCTGCGAACACAGCACCTTTTCCGCAATGCAAATACACTAGGTCAAACAACACTTTTAATCCGCATTTATGAGCTTCTTCAACAAAGTCTTTTAAGTCCTCATTAGTCCCATATTCCTCATCCACATTGAAATAATCAGCAATTTTGTATGGATTTTTGGGATTTTCGGTTTGCGACTCTGTTTGACGAACACTCCATGTTGTACGGTCGTTGTCATTCTCCGCTACACAAAACGGACAGATATATACTATATCCACGCCTAATGATGAAATGTGAGGCAGCAATAATTTTGCGGCATTCAATGTTCCCTCGGGAGTAAAACTTCTTAACGCAAGCTGATATATGATTAAATTATTTGAGTTTTCCATAAACATACCTC
>CAZTEA010000109.1:0-4832 GCA_964612315.1 uncultured Oscillospiraceae bacterium
CCCCGTATTCGGCACAGGTGTCGATTACCGTTTGCAGCTCCGCATCGGTATCTGTATCAAATCTGTTCAAAGCCACAACCACAGGTGCACCGAACTGCTGCATATTTTCAATATGCTTTTTAAGATTTACGATACCCTTTTTCAAGGCTTCAACGTTTTCTTCCTTTAATTCGGTCTTTGCAATTCCGCCGTTATACTTTAACGCTCTTACCGTTGCAACGATAACCACAACATCCGGGCTTATTCCGGCAAAACGGCACTTAATGTCCATAAACTTTTCGGCACCCAAATCCGCTCCGAAGCCTGCTTCCGTTATTGTGTAATCCGCAAGCTTCAAGCTCAGCTTTGTTGCCATAACGCTGTTACAGCCGTGAGCAATATTTGCAAATGGTCCTCCGTGAATAAAGCAGGGAGTATTTTTAAGAGTTTGTACAAGATTCGGCTTTATTGCATCCTTTAAAAGAAGTGTCATAGCACCCTGTGCTCCGATATCTTTTGCAAAAACAGGCTCACCCGAACGGTTATAGCCGATGATTATTTCTCCCAAACGGTATTTCAAATCCTCAATATCACTTGCAAGGCACAAAATCGCCATAATCTCCGAAGCAACGGTTATCATAAAGCTGTCCTCTCTGGGTATGCCGTTTACCTTTCCGCCCAATGCAACAACAACGTTTCTCAAGGCTCTGTCATTCATATCAAGAACTCTTTTCCATACGATGTTGGTAACGTCAATATCGAGCTCGTTTCCCTGGTGAATGTGATTATCAATCATTGCGGACAGCAAATTGTTTGCCGCAGTTATTGCGTGCATATCGCCCGTAAAGTGAAGGTTTATATCCTCCATGGGTACAACCTGACTGTAGCCGCCCCCTGCGGCACCGCCCTTTATTCCCATAACTGGTCCCAAGGATGGCTCTCTTAATGCCAGGGCACACTTTTTGCCCAACAAGCTCATGGCATCTCCCAAGCCGACCGTCATTGTTGTCTTTCCCTCACCTGCCGGTGTTGGGTTTATTGCCGTAACAAGGCACAGTTTTCCGTCCTTTTTATCTTGAACGCTCTTTATAAATTCCTGTGAGATTTTTGCCTTGTACTTTCCGTAGTATTCAAGCTCCTCTGTCGGAATGCCAAGCGTTTGTGCCACCTCGCCTATAGGCTTCATTTCGGCATTTTGCGCAATTTCTATATCTGTAAGCATTTTTTTCTCTCCCTTAACTTTTTTTTACAAATTTTACATCTTCTATTATACCATTTGTACCGCCGTGTGTCAACTGTTTTTCCTCTCCTATACATAAAAATGAGAGCTGTATTTTATTACAGCTCCCCTTTTCCTTTTAAATTTGTGGATTTATTATAACTTTTCCCATTGCTCTTTCTGTCGGATTTGCAAGAATTTCGGAAAGTCTTTCCAATGGCTCTACAGCGTGAACTATTGAGCTTACATCGATTTTGTTGTTGTCGATAAGCTCGATTGCTCTTTTTTGAGTGTAAGGATTTATAAAGGATGCCTTTAAAACAATTTCCTTTTTGAATATTTCAAAGGGCTTGATTGTCATTTTATCCTCGGGAGCTGTAAGACCGAACATCATAACTGTTGAGTTCTTGCCTGCGATTTTTATTGCAAGCTCCATTGTAGCAACCTTTCCCACGCATTCGATAACCGTTGATATTCTGTCAATTCCATTCTCCGCAAGAACCTTTGAAACGTCCTCGTTAACCGAATCTATGCACAAATCCGCACCCAAGCGTTTTGCAGCTTCTCTCTTTTCGGCAACCGGCTCAAGCATTATAAGCTTTCCCGCACCGGAAATCTTTGCAAGCTGCAGCATAATCATACCAATCATACCGCCGCCTATTACCGCAACCGTATCACCGCAGGAAATATTACACATATCTATGCCGTGAACACAGCAGGCAACCGGCTCTGCCATTGCAGCCTGCTCAAAGCTTGTTGTATCCGCTATTTTATAAACCTGAGATTGCGGAACCGCACAATATTGTGAAAATCCACCGTTTACCGTTGTTCCTATGCCAATCATATTTTCGCAGAAATGTCCTATTCCGCTTTTACAATAATAGCATTCGTTACAAAGCTTGTTCGGGTCAACGCATACTCTGTCTCCTACCTTTATATCGCTGACACCCTCGCCCACGCTTTCAACAACTCCCGAAAATTCATGTCCCAAAACGGTATGGGGCGGAGTTTTCGCCGCTCCCTCGTCACCGTTGAAGATGTGAACGTCCGTTCCGCATATTCCGCAAGCCATAACCTTTATCAGAACCTCTCCCGGCTTTACCTCCGGTTTTTCAATCTCCTCAATTCTCAAATCGTTTTTTTCATAAAATACCGCTGCTTTCATAATTATTCATAGCCTTTCTTTTTTGATTTTTTTATATTATTTGTCACCTATTGTCATTTGATAGGGTCTTCTGTTTTTGTAGTAATATATATTTTCAAAGCCCATAGCTTTAAGCTCATTGATTGCACGCTCAAAGTTATTTGAAGCATTTTCCGCAACGTGTGCGTCTGAGCCTAAGGTTATCAAATATCCCCCAAGGCTGCGATAAGTTGTAAGTATTTCCTTATCGGGCATGGAGCTGTTTAACACGTCATAGGAGGAGGTATTCACCTCAAGTGCTGTTCCTCTTCTTATTATTTCCTTTAAAATTTTCTCGATTTTCTCTCTGTAGCGTGACATATCGGGGGAATGTCCGTATTTTCCCTTTATGTAACGCAGAGGGCAGGTCAGATGTGCCAAAATGTCGAAGTCTGTTTTATCAAGCATTTCCAGAATATCATCAAAATACGCATCCAAATAGTCCTCAACCGTCTCGATTGTAAGTTTTGAAAAATCTATTTGGGAATATGCATAGGAAAGCTCCCCAAAGCGTACAAGATGAACCGAGCCTATAACAACGTCATAGTCGGCAAGGCACATAACCTTTTCGTATTGCGGCATAAACCAAAAGCCCTCGCTGATTTCAACGCCTGAGAAAATCTCCCTTTTGCCGTGCTGCTCGTTTAAGCTCTTGACAGTGTCATATGCCTTGCGAATGGGTGTGAAAACATCGTAGTCCTCAAATGATGTCGTATCAAAATGGTCTGTAACCGCAAAATAATCCGTACCCTTTTCCTTTTGGGAATTATACATATCATTGATTTTGCATACAGAGTCATGAGAGCTTTCCGAATGCGTGTGCATATCCGCAATACCCTCATTTCTTTTGGGCTTTAGCTGACCGTTGGTTTCCACTATATCCGCACCAAGCGCTTCCGCCTCTTCAAGCTGTGAATTATCCGATAAAATCCACACTCCCAATTGTCCGTACTTTTTAATAAGCTGTGCAAGCTCCTTGTTTGCAAATTCAACCCGTACCCAAGAGGTTGCGGGATTTTTATGCGGAAGCCATACAGTCAAATGCTCCTTATCGATAAAGGTGTTGATTTCCGATAAAATTTCTTCCGTAACCGTTCCGTCATAGTGAAAATGCATATCGGGAAAGAATTTTTTTGCCTTTCTCAATGCATCAACCCTATAACAGGTCAGACAGGCTGTGTCCTCATATGGTTTCAGAAGCTCAAAAAAGCGTTTGGTTTGTTCATCGTTAAAGCTTTGATATTTGTTATCTATTTTAAGCTTAATATCATGTTTTTTCGCAAACTCCAATACCTCCTCCATAAGAGGTATTTTTGTACCCTTAAATTTTTTTGAAAAACCTATGCCGAAATCGTATTTCAACGCTTCCTCATAGGTAATATCACCGATTTTTATTTCCGTCGGTATAACCTCACCCTCCGACGTTCTTCCTGTTCGGTTTATTGTGCCGTCATGAAGCAATACAAATTTATAATCACTTGTCACCGAAACGTCAAGCTCTATAACCTTGTAGCCCTGCTCCGCCGCTCCCATAAATGCCGGCATGGTGTTTTCGGGGTTTTCGGTGCTGACCCCCTTATGTGCCTGATAAATCATAGTCCTAAAATAGCCTTTCTGTCCGCAAAATTTAAAAGCTCTTCTGTCTGCGAACGGGCAGAAAAATAAATTGTCCGAATAAATATTGACAATTATTTCTTTTAATGATATTATAATACAAGTAATCATATCAGTCAATCTGCGACAGGATAATTGAACAAATAATCATAATATTGAACATTTTACGAAAAATCGGGTGATTAAATGAACAAAGAAAGAGAAAAATTAATCTTGGAAATACTTTTAAAGAAAAAAAAAGTAACTGTAGGCGAGCTTGCACGGGAGCTTTTTATCAGTGAGCCATCCGTAAGACGTGATTTGGCAAGCCTTGAAAAGCAAAAGCTTATACAAAGAATACACGGCGGTGCGATTCTTGAGGAAACGGCACTTTCAAAAAATAAAATTCCCTTTGTTCTCCGTGAGCTTGAGGAATCCGGCTCAAAGCTGATTATCGCTCAAAAGGCGGCGGAGCTTGTCTGCGACAATGACGTGATTTTTCTTGATGCATCAACAAGTGCATACAACATAATACCCTTTTTGTCGGCAAAAAACAACGTGACGGTTGTTACCAACGGAGTTAAAGCTCTCGTAAAGCTTGCCGAATACGGAATTAACACCCTTTCCACCGGCGGAAGACTTATTTCAAGCTGCTTTGCTTTAGTTGGTGAGGAAGCCTACAAAACACTTGACACAATAAATGCCGATATAGCCTTTTTCTCCTGCCGTGGTCTCTCCGATGACGGCTTACTTACCGATATCTCCGCTGAGGAAAACTATGTCAGAAAAATAATGATAAACCACGCAAAAAAAGCCTATCTTTTGTGTACTCGGGATAAGATAGGGAAAAAATACTTC
>CAZTEA010000110.1:0-4832 GCA_964612315.1 uncultured Oscillospiraceae bacterium
CCATTATGCTCTGCCGAAAGTATCATTCCGCAGGATTCGTACCCCATCATTTTTCTCGGCGGCAGATTGGCGATAAACAACAAATTCTTGCCTATAAGCTCCTCAGGCTTATAATATTTGGCAATACCCGAAAGAATTTGTCGTGTCTGTGAGCCGACCTCTAATGTAAATCTTAAAAGCTTATTGGACTTCGGCACGGCTTCACATTCCAAAACCTTGCCCACTCTTATATCCATTTTCAAAAATTTATCAAAGTCTATATCCTTTTCAAAAGGTTCTATCTCGATTTTTTCCTCAGGTGCCGCAAATTCCGCTTCAAGCTCCGCAATTTTCTTCTCCTGGTCAATTCTAACAAACAGCGGTGTTGCCTCCCCTACCTTTGTGCCTTCTTTAAGATTTCCAAAAGTTAAGGACTCGAAAGAAATATCCTCGTAACCCATCTGAGCGGCAATTTTTTCGCCAGTTTCCGGCATAAACGGAGAAATCAAAGATGAGATATAGCGAATTGCCTCGGCAAGATTATACATAACGGTTGCCAAAACATCCTTTTTGCTCTCGTCCTTTGCAAGTGCCCACGGCATTGTTTCGTCTATATATTTATTGGCACGGTTTGCAATTGCCATAACCTCGCCCAAAGAATCGGAAACACGAAGCTCATCCATAAATTTTTCGGCATTTGTTTTCGCATTTTCGCAAGTTTTAATAAGGTCGGAATCAAACTCCGTTGTTTTATCGGACTTGGTGATAACTCCGCCGAAATATTTGTTTATCATAGCGGCTGTTCTGTTCACCAAATTCCCCAATGTGTTCGCCAGATCCCCGTTAAAAGATGCAATAATCTTCTCGTAGGTTATTGTGCCGTCCTGAGCAAAAGGCATTTCACGAAGCAAATAATATCTTACGGCGTCAACTCCGAAATGACGAACCAAATCATCAGCATATATAACATTTCCCAAGGATTTGCTCATTTTATCCGTTCCGTTCAAAAGCCACGGATGACCGAAAATCTGCTTTGGCAGCGGTTCGCCCAACGCCATCAGTATAATCGGCCAATAAATGGTATGAAACCTTAAAATGTCCTTTCCTATAATATGAACATCGGCAGGCCAGTATTTTTTGTAAAGTTCTCCCTTCTCCTCGGGAGTATAACCCAATGCCGTTATATAGTTACTGAGTGCGTCAATCCAAACATATATAACATGCTTATCGTCAAAGGTTACCGGGATCCCCCAGTTAAAGCTGGTTCTCGATACGCACAAATCCTGAATTCCCGGTTTTATAAAGTTGTTTATCATTTCCCTTTTTCTTGATTCAGGCTGAATGAAGCTCGGATTTTCTTCAATATGCTTCATAAGCGCATCTTGATATTTGCTCATTTTAAAGAAATAAGCCTCTTCGTTCTGCTTGTGAACCTCTCGTCCGCAATCGGGACATTTCCCGTCAACCAGCTGGGTATCTGTCCAAAATGATTCACAGGGAGTGCAATACCAGCCCTCGTAAGAGCTTTTGTAAATATCCCCTTGGTCATAGAGTTTCTTGAAAATCCGCTGAACGGTTTTTTCGTGATACTCATCTGTGGTTCTTATGAATTTATCATAGCTGGCATTCATCAAATCCCAAATGTTACGGATTTTCCCGGCAACGCCGTCAACATATTTTTTCGGAGTTATTCCTTCTTTTTCCGCAAGCTCCTGAATTTTCTGACCATGCTCGTCCGTTCCTGTCAAAAAGAACACATCATAGCCCAAATATCTCTTAAATCTTGCAATTGCATCGGTTAAAACCACCTCATAGGTATTTCCTATGTGCGGTTTTCGAGATGTATATGCAATTGCCGTTGTTATATAATATTTTCCTCTGTTCATATTTTTATTTCCTTTCTTCTCCGTAGGGGATTCCAAAATGTTCGTAAGCTCTCGGCGTAACCATTCTGCCTCGTGGCGTTCTGTTTATAAACCCGATTTGCATTAAATACGGTTCGTAAACATCTTCAATGGTTTCGCTCTCCTCGCCGATTGTCGCCGCCAAAGTGTCCAAACCCACAGGACCGCCTCCGTAATGCTCTATAACAGTAAGCAACATGGTTCTGTCCGAACGGTCAAGCCCCAAGCTGTCCACCTCCAGCATTTTAAGAGCCTCATCGGCAACAGAGCGTGTAATAACCCCATCTGCCTTAATCTGCGCAAAATCACGAACTCTCTTTAAAAGTCTGTTTGCAATTCTCGGCGTACCTCGTGATCTTGAAGCAATTTCCGCCGCTCCGCCCCCATCTATATCAATATCCAGTATTCCCGCCGAACGAGTAACAATCTCCAAAAGCTCCTCATTCGTATACATTTCCAGTCGACTTATAACGCCGAACCTGTCCCGCAACGGTGCGGTAAGCGCCCCCGCCTTTGTGGTAGCTCCGATAAGCGTAAAATGGGGCAAATCCAAACGAATTGACCTTGCCGACGGGCCTTTGCCTATGATTATGTCCAAAGCATAATCCTCCATGGCAGGATACAATATTTCTTCAACACTTCTGTTAAGACGATGAATTTCGTCAATAAACAATATATCCTTCTCCGAAAGATTGGTAAGAAGCGCTGCCAAGTCCCCCTGTTTTTCAATAGCAGGACCCGAGGTTATTCTTATGTTTACCCCCATTTCATTGGCAATAATGTTTGAAAGGGTTGTCTTGCCCAGTCCCGGAGGGCCGTAAAGCAACACATGGTCCAACGATTCGCCTCGTTTTTTCGCCGCATCGATAAATACCTTTAAATTCTCCTTAGCCTTAACCTGCCCTATGTATTCGCTAAGCTGCTTGGGTCTTAAACTGTATTCGTTTTCTTCATCACCGACCGTTTCGGTGGTTGTAACTATTCTGTTCTCTTCATCCATACTTTTTCGCAACCTAACCCTTCATCAGATTTTTAAGTCCGATTTTGATAACCTCTTCAACAGAGCCCTCTGCTCCCTTTATGGCGTTTTTCGCCTCCTGAGCGGAATATCCCAAAACAACCAAAGCAGAAACCGCCTCGTTTTCCTCGTCCGCACCGGGCAGAGAAATAATTTCATCGCTGTCAATTTGTCCGATTTCCACACCTTTAAACTTGTCTTTAAGCTCCAAAACAATTCTTTGTGCACCCTTCGCTCCAAGCCCCGGAGTTTTTTGTGCAATATATTTAAAATCGTCGGTAACAACACAAAGAGCAAACTTTGAAGGAGATATATTCGACAAAAGAGAAATTGCGGTCTTTGCCCCAACTCTGGAAACGCTTGTTATCATCTCGAAAAGATTAAGTTCCTCCATAGACGAAAAACCGTATAAATCCATAATGTCGGAAGCGGATTTAAAGTTAAGATATGTATAAAGTTTCGCTTCCTCCCCGACTTCTCCCATGGTCGAAAGAGTATTTCGGCTTGCATAAAGCCTGTAGCCCACGCCGTTTGCGTCAATCACCGCAAAACCGTCCGCCTTTAAGGCGATTTTACCGGAAATATAATAAAACACCCAAACCTCTCCTTTTACTCATATATAGAATAGTATACCACACACCAAAAGAAATTACAATATTTAATTTTATAAAATCCGCCGAAAATCGGAGAAACTTCATCTTTCTGCAAAAAAGGAGCTGTCAGATATTTCTGACAACTCCGAATATTAGCAAAACAGCACAAGACACAAACAGCACAACTTTTGAAAACCCGGTGTATTCGGTTGTTCCGTCCTTAACGTATCTGAAATTTTCAATTCCGTATGCCGCTTCCCAAAACGGAAGAAGCACAAAAACAGCACCGTTATACCCGTAAGCACTTTCAAAATCCGATTTAAGCAAAGCCTCTGCCATTCTCGTTATTCCGCAGCCGGGGCAAAAATAACCCGTAACGCTTTTAAAAATACATGGAACGCCCGCACCGGTAAACTTAAGCCAAGCATAATACGCCGCTCCGAGAAAAACCGCCCCTGCAGCAAAAGAAAATCTCTGCACAAGTCTCGCCTTTTGTTCCCGACTCATCAAAGTAACTTGTTAATGCTGTCCTGCATTAAAACATAAGCCACAACACTAAATCCGAACAGAGAAAGAATAATATATAAAATCCCTCTGCTTTGCGGCGCCGCACCTCTTGACGCATACTCATTATCAAGCTTTTCGCCCATTTTATATGACCAATACAAGCCGTAAATTCCGCAAGTCACCAACGAAATAAGAAAAACCGTTCCGCCCGTTGGATCTTGTGTGTTCCCGCTTATTAGATTAACATCATCATTTAAGCAAATCATCCAGTAAATACCGTAAAGTCCGCAAGTTATGACCGTTAAAATAATTGCCGTAACCAAATCCCTGCGCTGTACCATAATCATTCCTCCTTGATTTATACTTTTCAATTTGCATTTTCGCTTACTCTCAGTTTAGCACAGCTTCCGCCGAAAATCAATAGTTTTCGGAATATTTATATGATTTTTCCGCTACCCTCGCCGTCAAGAATCACAGGCAAAATCTGCCCCGATATATCCTCTCTGCTTTCCACATAAATGTCCATATAATTAGCCGTTGTGCAATGGAATTTATCACCTTTTTTCTGTTCTGCCAGCACAAGAAGCTTTTCACCTTTGTATTGCTTGTAAAATTCCCTTTGCATATTTTGGGCAAGTTCAAGCATTTTTCGGCTTCTTTCCTCCTTGACTTTATTGGGAAGCTGATTGGGAAATTTTTCCGCCTTGGTCCCCTTTCGCACAGAATATTTGAAAATATGCATCTGCATAAACCCTATTTCTTTACAGAAATTATAGGATTTTTCAAACTCCTCTTCGGTTTCGCCCGAAAATCCCACCATAAGGTCTGTGG
>CAZTEA010000111.1:0-4807 GCA_964612315.1 uncultured Oscillospiraceae bacterium
ACTGAGCTAAGGAGGAATATCTTACTTAATTTATTATACTCAATTTTGCAAAAATGTCAATACTTTTTGACGATTATTTTTCATTTTTTTTACCGCTAAATTACGGTTTCTCTTATAAAATACAAATTTCGTGAAATAATACAATAAAACTTTCAAAGGGGACAAAGACTTTATGTGTACCGCAATAAGTTACAAAACGAAAGACCATTATTTCGGAAGAACGCTGGATTTTGAGCGTTCCTACAACGAATCCGTTGTTATATCTCCGAGAAATTTCTCTTTTCCGTTCAGACGAACATTCGACATCAAAAACCACTACGCCCTTATAGGAATGGCAACCGTAATTAACAACTATCCGCTCTACTTTGATGCTTCCAACGAAAACGGCTTATCTATGGCAGGTCTCTTGTTTTCAAACAACGCCAAATACTTGCCCTATCAAAAAGATAAAAATAACGTAACACCTTTTGAATTTATTCCGTGGATTTTGGGTCAATGCACCACTTGCGATGAGGCTCGAAAGATTTTGGCGCAAACTAACCTTTTGAACCTGGATTTCAGCACAGATTTACCGCATACACCTCTTCATTGGCTGATTTCCGACAGAGAGCAGTCCATTGTCGTAGAACCCGAAAGCGGCGGAATCAAAATATACGAAAATCCCGTCGGAGTTTTAACAAATAACCCCACCTTTAACATTCAATATCACAACCTCTCAAATTATATGTCCCTATCTTCAACCGACCCCCAAAACAATTTTCTTCCCACCGTTGCCCTTTCCCGCTACAGCCGAGGTATGGGCGCTCTGGGACTTCCCGGAGATTTTTCCTCCGAATCCCGATTTATTAAGACTGTGTTTGTAAAAACAAATTCCGTTTCAAAAGAAACGGAATTTGAAAGTGTAAATCAATTTTTTCACATTTTATCATCGGTTGCGCAAATTCAAGGCTGTGTTAAAATTGCAGACAAAAGCTTTGTTATCACTCAATACACCTCCTGTTGTAACACAGACCGAGGAATTTATTATTACACCACATACGAAAACCGCCAAATATACGGAATAGATATGCGCAAAGAAAATCTTGACGACTCCCGACTTATATCTTACAGCCTTGAAAAGCCCTCTCACCTCCGCATATTAAACTAGCGTATATTGTTGGCAGAAAAAACATCTGCCACTTCGCTTATGGTTATGTATGCATACGGGTCAATTTTATGAACAATTTCTTTAAGCTTAACCACCTGGAAACGATTAACAACAAAATACACCATTGCTTTATATGTATTTGAAAATCCGCCTCTGGCGTCAATCCGTGTTGTTCCGCTTTCAAAAGCCTCCGAAAGTGCCACGCAAACCTGTTCCGGTTTTGTTGTTATAATCATCGCACACTTTGAACGATCAAAGCCCTCCACTATATAGTCAACGGTTTTAAGTGCCGCCCCGTAAGTAACTATCGAATAAAGAGGCAAAATCCAGCTTTTAATAACAGCTCCGCAAATAATATAAAGCAAAACATTATATATCATTACAAAAGTTCCCACTGTTATGCCGAGCCTTTTTGCAAATACCACCGCCATAACTTCAATTCCGTCCATAGCTCCGCCATATCGGATTGCCAAGCCGCTTCCGACGCCCGATATAATTCCACCGAAAATTGCGCACAAAATCAAATCATTTCCGGCAAGAGGTGAAGCAGACTTCACATCAACAGGCAATACATCTGTTATAAGCCAAGCCGAAAGAGAGTAAATCGCAACAGTAAAAATTGCATAAAATGTAAACTGCTTTCCCTGCTTTTTCAAGCCATACAAAAACAAAGGAACATTCAAAACAAGCAAAAACACGGAAAGTGCGATTTTTCCCGATGTCAGCTGAGAAAGAAACATCGATGTGCCTGATATTCCGCTGTCATACAAATTTACGGGAGACAAGAAAACCGTTACTCCCACAGCATTGATAATTCCCGCCAAGGTCAGCATTATCAAATTTAACGGACTTAAAGATTTTATAAATTTCATAAATTCCTCCAATCGCAAATACTAAAAATTATAAATTTTATTCACGGCAGTATCCAAAACCTCGCCGATACTGCTTCTTATTACCAAATCGGCATTATTGTCGTAATCCGTGGCAGTTTTATTTATAATAACAAGGTATCTGCCTCTGAAATACCTGATAAAGCTTGCCGCAGGATAAACTGCAAGGGAAGTTCCGCCCACAATCAGCATATCCGCCGCCGATATATATTTTATTGCCGACTCTGCCACTCCTTCATATAATGTTTCTTCATAAAGCACAACTTTCGGCTTCATAACACCTGAGCAAACAGAGCACCGAGGAATTTTCTTATTTTTAATCTCTTTTAAAGATTCCTCGTTGTTTCCCGCAGTCTTACATGAAGAACAGAAAAACTCACCAGCGTTGCCGTGAAGCTCGATTACATTTACGCTGTTTGCACTTTGATGCAAGTTATCGATATTTTGAGTGACAATTGCCCGAAGCTTCCCCATTTTTTCAAGCTTCGCCAAGGCATAATGCGCTTTATTCGGCTTTGCCTCCGTCACGAAATACTTTCTGTAAAAATCATAGAAAATATCCGTATGCTCGAAAAAGAAGGTATGGCTGAGTATTGTTTCAGGGGATACGCCGTACTCTTTAACCGTATTGTAAAGTCCGTCCTCGCTGCGATAGTCTTTAACCCCGCTTTCTGTCGAAATCCCCGCACCTCCGAAAAAAACTATATTTTTGCATTCATTCATCATCTCCGCAAGCCTTGCCGTTTCCATACAAATCACCCCATCATTTTAATCTCTTGCCATATAATTATATCACTTTTCTCAGCTTTTTTCAATATTTGTTCAACAGAAATCAAAAATTTGCTGTAATATTTGTTAAGAATTAAGGTTGACAAATTCTGTCCGAATTTGTATAATAAATACATTACTCTCTACGAAAAGGACATTATATAATGAAAAACAAATACATATCATTTTTTGCAGACAGTATTGTTTCCGGCATACTGCTGTGCATCGGCTGTGCCGTTAATTTATCAGTTAATTCTCCTATTGCGGGCGCTTTCTTGTTCAGTTTGGGACTTTTTGCGATAATTTCTTTAAAACTCGGTCTCTATACCGGGAAAGCCGGGTATATGGCAATGCGCCCACTTTCTTATGTGGGAGAGGTTATTATAACTCTTTTCGGAAACATCGTTGGTGCGTCAATAGGCGGGGGACTTCTTTCCCTCACAAAGCTCGGAAAAAGCATATGTTCGGGTGCGGCACAGATTGTGCTGACAAAATCTTTCGATTCACCTTTAAGCATTGCCGTTATGGCGTTTTTCTGCGGAATACTGATGTTTATAGCAGTTGAGGGCAACCGCCGTGAAACCGAAAAAGGCAATTTTATCGGCGCTCTGTTTGTTATGGTTATGCCCGTAATGGTCTTTATTCTTTGTGGATTTAACCATTCCATTGCGGATTTTTCATATTTTTTTATAAGCCGTTGCGCATATGCTTATAAATTCATTCCTTATGTTGTAATTGTGATTTTCGGAAACGCTTGTGGCTGTATGCTCATTCCGATTATTAAAAAGCTTTCAATAAATCCATTGTAAATTATGGCATTTTATTTACAGGATTTACCTTATATACAAAAAAACGGTTTAACCCCCACTTCCGGGTTAAACCGTTTTTTTGTTGAGACAATTTATCGAACCGCTTAAACCCAAATTGTCGTTTATGTATCTTTTATATAACACTTTTAAAAGAATACAGCTTTTGCCTGTTCTTTGATTTCTTGTGAAGCAGCAAACGGAATTCTTGTGGTATATCCATTTTTCGCAGCAATAATTTTCTTGGTCGGCCACGCAAAAATATCTCGGTTCCATTCATTTACGGTATCGTTGTAAAGCTCTCTCGCCGCAGTAATTTCTCTTTGCAAATACATATTCTGCTGCATTGCATTGTATGTACTACTTTGTTTTCAAACAAAAAAGGATTTTCATTATAATTGCCGGATAAAACATCAACGGTTGATTATTCGTCTTCGTTAAACTCCGAAAAATCATAGTTAATTTTCATATCCGCCTCTTGTTTAACCGAAAAACATTTTTCAAAAGATAAAAGCGGTACGATATCTTCAATAATATTCAGAGCATCTTGGTCAGTAAATAGCCGATTTAGCGGAAGCATTTGCTCGTTTGCTTTTGCAAGCAAGGTTTCCGAACGATTATCGACATTTTCGATTTCCTCTCGGATAGATTTGATTTTAGGCGTGATTTTAAATATAACAAGAGGTATCAATACGACGGTAATGCACATTATCACCCTCAAAAATCGCCAACGGTTAAGTTTTTTTAGAAACGCATTCAAATTTTCCTTGCATTCGTTGTAAACCCGCACCGTTTCACGATTTTCCTCAATATCAACCCCTGATTTCCGAGTAAGATTTTCAAAGAAATCCGCAGTCTTTTCAAAATGTGCTTCTTTATACTTGCCGTTATATTCCTCCAACGGATTATATATTAAAGTTTCCATACATCTCCCCCAACGACTACCTTTTCGTGCACAAGCAACACTATATTTTTATCATTCGTGCAAGGCTGCCGATTTTAATGAATAATACAAAAAATCCCGTCTTTCGACAGGATTTCGTTTTGGGTGCAGGGGCCGGATTTGAACCGACGACCTCCGGGTTATGAGCCCGACGAGCTACCGAACTGCTCTACCCTGCGATATGAAATTGTATACATTTGGTGCCGGAGACCGGAATCGAACCGGTACGAAGGGTTAGCTTCGCAGGATTTTA
>CAZTEA010000112.1:0-4777 GCA_964612315.1 uncultured Oscillospiraceae bacterium
CCCTGAAAGCGTTAATACTTTAACGGGTGCTAAAGCGTACTCAATGGATGACCTTTTAAATTATAAGGAAAGTATGGATGTTCTTGTGATTTGCGGCGGTTCTGCGACGGATTTACCCGTTCAAACGCCTGCTCTTGCCGAAAACTTTAATGTTATCGACAGCTTTGATACCCATGCGAAAATCCCGTCACATTTTGAAAATGTTGACCGTGCCGCAAAGAAAGCGGGCAAAATTGCAATGATTTCCGTTGGCTGGGATCCGGGAATGTTTTCCCTTAATCGTCTTTTTGGCGAAGCGATTCTTCCTGAAGGTAAGGACTATACTTTCTGGGGCAAGGGCGTAAGTCAAGGACATTCCGATGCAATTCGTAGAATTGACGGTGTTTTGGATGCAAGACAGTATACAATTCCCGTAACCGAGGCGCTGGAGGCGGTAAGAAACGGCGAAAATCCCGAGCTTACAACAAGAGCAAAGCACACAAGAGAGTGCTTTGTTGTGGCACAAGAGGGCGCTGATTTATCTCGTATTGAGGAAAAAATCAAAACAATGCCCAATTATTTTGCGGATTATGATACGACCGTTCACTTTATCACAAAAGAGGAAATGGAGAAAAATCATATGGGACTTCCTCACGGCGGATTTGTTATCCGAAGCGGCAAAACAGGTTTAAACGGAGAGCACTCGCATATAATTGAATACAGCTTAAAGCTTGATTCCAATCCGGAATTTACATCTTCGGTGCTTGTTGCCTATGCAAGAGCGGCGGTGAGAATGAATAAAGAGGGAATGTGCGGCTGTAAAACCGTTTTTGATGTTGCGCCTTGCTATCTTTCGTCGAATTCCGCAGAAGATTTAAGAAAGAGATTACTGTAATGGTAAAAAAACGGCGGATTTTCCTTGATTGCTCGGGTTTTTGAGGCGTTCGCCAAATAGGATATATAAAAAGTTTGAGGTGCAGAATGGTATACAACAATATATTGGAGGCAATGGGAAACACTCCCATGATAAGGCTTAATAATATAGTCCCAAAGGATAGTGCGGACATCTTTGTAAAATTTGAGGGACTTAATGTGGGAGGTTCGATAAAAACACGAACTGCCTACAATATGATTTTAGAGGCAAAAAAACAGGGCAAAATAAATGAAAATACGGTGATTGTTGAGCCAACCAGCGGAAACCAAGGAATAGGGCTTGCTCTTGTGGGGGCGGTTTTCGGATATAAAACAAAAATAATTATGCCCGATTCGGTAAGTGAGGAGCGAAGAAAACTTGTTCGTCATTACGGGGCGGAGGTCATTTTGGTTCATGACGGAGGAAACATCGGGGCGTGTATTGAAGAATGCTTGAATTTGGCACTTAAAATGCAGGCGGAAGACCCAAATGTGTTCGTGCCTCAGCAATTTGAAAATCCCGCAAATCCGCAAATTCAAAGAATTCAAACGGGTCGTGAAATTTTGGAGCAGGTGGGCGGAGAAATTCATGGCTTTTGCTCGGGCATTGGTACAGGTGGAACAATAACCGGAATCGGCGAAACCTTAAAGGCGGAAAATTCCGATATGCTGATTTGGGCGGTTGAACCCGAACATGCCGCAATTTTGTCCGGAGGGTCAATCGGAACGCACATTCAAATGGGAATAGGCGACGGTGTAATTCCTCAAATTTTAAATCAAAATATTTATGATGATATTTGCATTATCAAGGACGAAGAAGCAATAAGCGTTTCCAAGGCTTTGGCGGCGAAAGAGGGCATAATGTGCGGTATTTCCAGCGGCACGAATGTTGCGGCGGCGATTAAGCTTGCAAAGGCTCTGGGGAAAGGAAAGACGGTTGTGACCGTTCTTCCCGATACAGCGGAAAGATATTTTTCCACACCTCTTTTTGACGAATAAAGGTTAAACACAACTGTCTGCTCGGCATAATTTCGGGCAGGCGGTTTTAATTTGCGGCTATTTGTCAAAAGGGGTGGGTTTCACGCTTGACAATGCAGAGAGATTATGGTAAAATATTTAGGGTATAAGTTAGATTTGTAACGGAGGACACCAAGGATGAAATATGCATTGATTAACGCTGTTGTTTATGAAAACGGTTCTTTCAAAAAGCGAAATATTTTCATTGACAACGGAGTAGTGTCTGAAATTTCCGATAAGGCGGCAACAGGCGGCTTTAGTGCATTTGATTTTAATAATTGTTATATATTCCCCGGTTTTATTGATGTTCATGTGCATCTTCGAGAACCGGGTTTTTCGTACAAGGAGACTGTTAAAACGGGAACTGAGGCGGCGGCAGCCGGCGGATATACGGCGGTTTGCTCCATGCCGAATTTAAAGCCCGTTCCTCACAGCCGAGAAAATCTTGCGCTTCAGCTTGAGAAGATAAAAAAAGATGCTGTTGTGTCGGTTTATCCTTACGGCGCGATAACCAAAGACGAAAAGGGTGAGGAACTTTCGGATATGGCTGACCTTGCAAAAGATGTAATCGCCTTTTCCGATGATGGCAAAGGTGTTCAAAGCAGGGATATGATGGAGAATGCTATGGCGGAGGCGAAAAGGCTTGGCAAAATGATAGTTGCCCATTGTGAAGAAAATTCCCTTTTGAAGGGCGGATATATTCATGACGGCGAATATGCCGCACAAAACGGGCACAGCGGAATTTGTTCCGAGAGTGAGTGGCTTCCGATTAAGCGGGACTTGGAGTCTTTAAAGAAAGTCGGAGGAGCGTATCATGTGTGTCATATTTCCGCAAAAGAAAGTGTGGAAATAATCAGGCAAGCAAAAAAAATGGGTTTGGACGTAACCTGTGAAACGGGACCGCATTATTTGACGCTTTGCGATACGGATATAAAGGACGAGGGAAGGTTTAAAATGAATCCTCCCATAAGAGGAAAAGAGGATAAAGATGCCTTAATTCAAGGAATTTTGGACGGCACAATCGATATGATTGCAACGGACCATGCTCCTCACTCGAAAGAGGAGAAAAGCAAAGGCCTTAAAGGAAGCTTAATGGGCGTTGTGGGGCTTGAAACCGCTTTCTCGGTGATGTATACGGAATTTGTAAAAACGGGAAAAATGTCTCTTGAAAAGCTTGTTGAGCTTTTAAGCGAAAAGCCTGCAAAACGGTTTAAAATCCCAACCGGATTTCATGTGGGGGAAAAGGCGAATTTAACGGTTTTTGACCTTAACGAAAAATATGAAATCAAGCCGGAGAGATTTTTGTCTATGGGAAAGGCAACTCCCTTTGAGGGGAAAACGGTTTACGGCAAATGCCGTCTTACCGTGGCAAACGGCAATATTGCATATACGGAGGAGAAAAAATGAAACAGTCTTTGTTTGAAATAGTATCAAATAAAAAACTTGCCAATGACATCTATGAAATGATTTTAAAAGGAGATACCTCGGAAATTGTGAGACCGGGGCAGTTTATAAATATCAAGCTGGAGGGGAAATTCCTTCGCCGACCAATTTCCGTGTGTGATTTTGACGACGAAACCGTAACAATAATTTATAAAGTTGTGGGCGGCGGAACGGAACTTATGAGTAACGCTAAAGGCGGATTTTTGGATGTTTTGACGGGACTTGGTAACGGCTTTGATACGGAAACAAGCGGGGATAGACCTTTGCTTATAGGCGGCGGTGTCGGTGTTCCGCCCATGTATAATCTTTGCAAAAAGCTGATTTCTCAAGGAAAATCAGTAACGGTGATTATGGGATTTGTAAGCGAAAATGATGTTTTTTACAAAGATGAGTTTGAAAAGCTCGGTGCAAAGGTGTATGTTACAACAAACGACGGAAGTGCCGGCATAAAGGGTTTTGTTACCGATGCGATGAAGCGACTTGACGGATATACATATTTTTATACCTGCGGTCCCGAGCCAATGCTGAAAGGCGTTTATAACGAAACAAAAATTTCGGGTCAGCTCAGCTTTGAAGCCAGAATGGGCTGCGGATTTGGGGCTTGCATGGGCTGCTCGTGCAAAACCAAGTACGGTAACAAGCGAATTTGCAAGGATGGTCCCGTTCTTTTGAAGGAGGAGATAATATGGTAGATTTAAGCGTAAATTTAAGCGGACTTGATTTGTCAAATCCTATAATTCCCGCCAGCGGTACTTTTGGCTTCGGCTACGAATTTGCGGATATTTACGATATCAATATTTTGGGAAGCATCTCGCTTAAAGGCACAACCAAGGAACCTCGGTTCGGCAATCCTCTGCCGAGAATTGCCGAGTGCAAAGAGGGTATGATAAATTCCGTGGGACTTCAAAATCCCGGGGTTGAAAAGGTTATATCTGAGGAGCTTGTAAAGCTGAAGAAGTGCTTTAACAAAAAAGCCATTGCCAATGTTGGCGGCTTTTCAGTTGAGGAATATGCCTATACCTGCGAAAAATTGAGTGAGTGCGATGAAATCGGGATAATTGAAGTAAATATCAGCTGTCCAAATGTTCACGGCGGTGGAATCGGGTTCGGAACAGATGCGAAAAATGCGGCGGCGGTAACAAAGGCTGTAAGAGCGGTGACCAAAAAGCCGGTTTATATTAAGCTTTCACCCAATGTTACGGATATTACGGAAATTGCCAAAGCGTGTGAAGCCGAAGGTGCGGAAGGATTGACATTGATTAACACCCTTATGGGAATGAAGATTGATATAAAAACGAGAAAACCCGTTATTCACAACAAAAAGGGCGGTTTTTCCGGCCCGGCAATTTTGCCTGTTGCCGTTCGTATGATTTACGAGGTGTTCGAAGCCGTTGAAATTCCGATTATGGGTGTTGGAGGCGTTATG
>CAZTEA010000113.1:0-4774 GCA_964612315.1 uncultured Oscillospiraceae bacterium
ATCGAGCCGATATTGTTTGCTTTTTCACCCTTTGCCACACTTTGATTGATGATTTTACCCTTTGAGATTGACTTGCTGTAAGCTTCTTTTTTGTTAACTTCAATGCCCAAACCTTCAAGTTCCGTTTTTACGGTTTTAAAATCCTTGTTGGTGTAATCGCTTATGGTTTTATTTGCTTTGTCATCGGTATCTTCTTTTGAGTCGTCATCTTGGTTTTCGTCTTTTTCGTTTTCATCGATATCTTCATCTTTGACATCGGATTTTGAAGAATTTTTGTCATCCTCAAAATCGTCTGTTTTGTCTTTGGGGGTATCTGTTTGCTCTGTTTTGGCAGCCTCGCTGGAAATCGCATCGCCTATAAATTCCCAAAGACTGAACTTGTATCCCGCAAAGACGATAATTGCAACGGAGGCAACTATTGCAGAAATGATAATGGCAAGCCTTATGCTTCGTTTCTTTTTTGCATCTTCGTGAGGCTTAACATTTATTTTTAAATCGCCTACGGTTGCACTTTCTTCGGTCTCGTGTCCGTAATATTCGTCCTCTTCATCATCGATATCCTCCTCCAAAGATATGTCGGGAGAATTGAAATCGTCAAAATCATCGGCTTTTGAAAATCCGAGGTTGCTGTCAACAGAGGGGGTTTGGTTATTTGAAAATAAAAATTCCTCAACTTCGGGGACTGTATCACCCTTTATAAAGCCTGCATTTCCACCAAGGTCATCAAGAGCATCCGAGCTGTCGCCGACAGTTAAAATCGGAGCGTCTTTTAAAGAAGCGGTATCGTCTAAGACAACCGTTAAATCAGATTTGAAATCGGTAATATTTTTGTACCGTGCGGAAACTTCTTTTGCAATTGCTTTAAGAACAATATCCTCCACAGCCTTGGGAATACTCAAATTAAGCTCTCTTGGAGGAGTAGGCTCGGACTGTAGGTGCATAAGAGCGATGGTTACCGGACTTTCGTTGTCGAAGGGGACTTTGCCCGTTAGCATTTCATAAAGAACAATGCCGAGAGAATAAATGTCACTTCTGTCATCAATATATCCGCCTCGTGCCTGTTCGGGGGAAACATAATGCACCGAACCGATTGCGGTATTGTCGCAAGTTACGGTTGAGTGCATACTTGCCCGTGCAATGCCGAAATCGGTAATTTTTAAAGTTCCGTCCGATGTCATAATAATGTTGTGAGGTTTGATATCTCTGTGAACAATGGAATTTTTGTGAGCCTGTTCAAGTCCGTTTGCGATTTGAATGGCATATCCGACAGATTCTCTCCAACTTAGCATTCCGTTTTCGTCAATATAATCCTTTAAGGTAATGCCTTCAACATATTCCATAACAATATAATGCAAATCGCCGTCCGTTCCCACATCGTATATGGAGACAATATTGGGATGAGTAAGACTTGCGGCGGATTGCGCTTCGATATTAAAGCGGCGAAGAAATTCCTCGTCGTCCTTAAGCTCGGGGCGAAGAACCTTTATTGCAACAAATCGCTTTAATATCCGACATTTTGCTTTATATACATAGGCGGTGCCGCCATTACCGATTTCTTCAACTATTTCATATCTGCCAGCTAAAATACTTCCGACCAAATTCATAATTAACTCTCCTTGTCAAAGCAGATTAAAACTGCAGTAATATTATCTTTTCCCCCATGAGCGTTAGCACGGACAATAAGTTCGTTAACGGCATCCTCGGCGGATTTGAATTCATTGATAATTTCTTTGATTTCGTTATCCTCAAGCATATCGGAAAGCCCGTCGCTGCAAAGAAGCAGCTTGTCGCCTTGCCTTAAGCTTAGCTCGTATATGTCACAGCTTTCGTAAGGCTCTGTTCCGAGTGCTTTGGTTATTATATTTTTTTCCGGATGATTTCTGGCTTCTTGCGGAGTGATTGAGCCGCTGTCAAGAAGCTTTTGAACAATAGAATGATCAACAGTTATTTGCGTAATGTTTTCGGATTCGATAAGATATGCACGGCTGTCACCAATATTTGCCACATATGCCACATCGTTTGAAATATATGCCACAACGGTTGTAGTGCCCATTCCGGAATTATCGGGAACCGAAAGAGATTTTTCGTATACGGCATTATTGGCGTAATCCAAAGACGCTGTAAGCTGGGAAACGATACTGCTTTCATCATCGGTTATATCAGAGGCTAAAAGTTCGTTAGCAATAATTTCGGTAGCCATACCGCTTGCCACTTCCCCGGCGTTATGCCCGCCCATACCGTCAGCCAATATGCAAAATCCCGAGGGTTTATTTTCTTCAAATCCGCTAATTAAAAAGTTGTCCTCGTTAAGTTTCCTAACAAGTCCTGTGTCGGTTGCTCCAAATACTGTAACATTCATGTAATATCACTCTCCTTTAAGACGGTTTTTCCTAAGCTGTCCGCAAGCGGCGTTAATATCACTACCCATTTCACGCCGCACCGTAGCGGGAATTTTGTGATTTTCAAGATATTGACGGAAAGTTTCCACTTGATTTTTGTCCGTCCGTTTAAATCCTGTTTCGTCAACGGCGTTAACCGGAATAAGATTAACATGGCAAAGCATTCCAGAAAGAAGCTTTGAAAGCTCCTTTGCAGTTTTGATGTTATCGTTAACGCCGGCAATAAGTGTATATTCAAAGGTTATACGCCTGTTTGTTGTTTTGATATAATCTTTGCAAGCCGATAAAAGGGTGTCAAGATTATACTTTTTGTTTATAGGCATAATATTGCTTCGCATTTCATCATTTGTTGCGTGCAAAGAAACGGAAAGATTTACTTGGGGCGCAAAAGCCGCAAATTCTCCAATTTTGTCGGCAACACCGCAGGTGGAAACGGTTATGTGGCGATGCCCTATGTTAAGACCGTCCGGATGTGAAACATTTTCCAAAAATTTTATAACATTATCAAAATTATCGAAAGGCTCACCTATACCCATCATAACAATGTTGGAAATTCGTTCGCCGATATCTTTTTCGACAGCCATAATCTGACCCATGATTTCGGAGGGAGTAAGATTTCTGATTCTTCCGCCGATTGTGGAGGCGCAAAAGGAACATCCCATACGGCAGCCTACCTGAGAAGAAATACAAACTGTATATCCGTGATGATATTTCATCAAAACCGATTCAACATAATTTCCGTCACTTAATTTTAACAGATATTTCCTGGTTTCGTCAATACTTGACACGAATTTTTCCTCAATTTCAAGACTGTTTACGGTTGCTTCGTTTTTTAAATGTCTGCGAAGCTCTTTCGAGATGTTTGACATATCGTCAATTGAAGATATGTCGGAGTAAAGCCATTTAAAAATCTGCTTGGCACGAAATTTCGGTTCGCCGAGACTTGTTATGTAGCTTTCAAGTTCTTTGTATGTGAAATTTCTTAGATTTAATTTCATATTTAACTGTTCCTTTTCATTCTGCATATGTAAAATCCGCTTTCGCCCATATTTCCCGTTAAAATTTGTTCTTCAAAGTCTTTGGAAAAATCCGGATGTCTTGCCAAAAAGTTGTCAACAACATCTTGATTTTCATCTTTTAAAACAGTACAGGTGCTGTATAAAAGAGTGCCCTTATCCTTAACATATTTGCACGAGGTTTCAAGCAGTTCTTTTTGAATTCTTGTAAGTTCCGCTATATCGCTTTCCTGTCTTGCCCATTTTATATCGGGCTTTTTATGTATCACGCCGATTCCCGAGCAGGGGGCATCCAAAATGACACGGTCTGCCTTGTTTTTATAGTCAGAAATTTCAATTCGGCCGTCATGAACCTCGGCTTTTATGATGTTAATTTTTAAGCGGTTGGCGGACTTTTCGATAAGCTGTGTTTTGTGCGAGTGAATATCAAATGAAATAATTTGCCCCTCGTTATTCATCATTTCGGCGGCAGCACAGCTTTTTCCGCCGGGTGCGGCGCAAATATCCATAATAAGCTCGCCATTTTGAGGCTCCAATATCCGAACCGCTTTATAAGAGCTGATATTTTGAAGTGAAAAATATCCTTCTTTGTATGAACTTAATTTATTTATATCTATTTTTCCGAAAACGGTAATGCAATTTGGTGAAAATTCCGATATCTCACAGTCCACTCCGTCGCTTTTCAGCATTTCCAAAACTTTATCCGAAGAGGATAGAAGAGGATTGACGCGCAAATTGACATGATGCGATTTGTTGCTCTCGCTCATAAAATTTTCGCAAACCTCAAAACCGTATTGCAAAAGAAGCTTTTGCGTAAGCCATTGAGGAAACGAATACTTAACGGAAAGATATTCGACCTGATTTTCTTTGTCGGGCAATTCTATATTTTCGATATTTCTCGAAATGTTCCTTAAAACTCCGTTGATAAATCGGCCGGCTGCGTTGTGTGAATATTTTTTCGAAAGTTTAACGCTTTCGTTACAGGCGGCGCTGTGCGGGATTTTATCCATATAATACATTTGGTAAATTCCCATACGAAGTATATTTTTTACCCAAGGGGTCATCTTTTTCAGCTTAACCGAAGAAAAACAAGAGATGATATGGTCAAGACAAAGCTTATTTTTTGTGACACCGTATATAATTTCGGTAACAAAGCTGTGGTCTTTTTCCGAACAAAGGGTAAGAGCATCCGATAATTCTTTGTTGAAATATCCGCCCTTTTCTTCAATATTGTAAAGTGTTTTTAATATAATTTCTCGTGAATTCATAGTTTAATCGTCGCGTCTGCCTCCAACTAAAACCAAAAGTCTTAAAAGGTTGCCGATAGCAACGGCGGCCGAGGCAACATAGGTAAGTGCC
>CAZTEA010000114.1:0-4720 GCA_964612315.1 uncultured Oscillospiraceae bacterium
ATGGTGGATACCGTGCTATATTTCGAGGGTGACAGACAACAGGCTTACAGAATTCTTCGTGCCGTTAAAAACAGATTCGGTTCGACCAACGAAATCGGAGTTTTCGAAATGGAATCCGACGGTCTTCACCAAGTTCCGAACCCTTCGGAGGCGCTGCTCTCCGGACGGCCTGAAACAAGTGCGGGATCTTGTATTATCTGTTCAATGGAGGGAACTCGCCCGGTTCTTGCCGAAGTTCAGGCGCTTGTTTCCCAATCCTCCTTCGGAAATCCAAGAAGAATGACACAAGGACCTGATTTAAACCGTGTTTTAATGCTTCTTGCCGTAATGGAAAAGCAATCAGGACTTCACATTTCCGCTTATGATGCCTATGTAAACATCGTGGGCGGCTTCAGAGTGGCTGAAACCGCTTCCGATCTCGGAATAATTATGGCGTTGGCTTCAAGCTTTCGCAACCGCCCGCTTGATAAAGAGCTTCTTGCAATCGGCGAGGTCGGCTTAACCGGTGAGACCAGGAGCGTAAGCTTTTTGGAGGCACGCATTACCGAAGCTGAAAAAATGGGATTTAAAACTTGCATTATCCCATATGTTAATTCCAAGAAACTGAAAAAATTTGATAAAATCGAAATTGTGCCTGTTAGACACATAAAAGACGCCATTAACCGCTTCCTTTAAGCAATAATTTTATATATTTTTCCAAAATTTCATTTTTTTGTTTGAATTTTGTGAAAATTGTGGTATAATATATATAGGTTTTTTGACATTTTATCATAACGCTTTGCACACGCAAACAGTTATATAAATGTAAATACTTCTTTATAGCAAACAAAAGTTAGGACATAGTATTCGGAAGGAGTTGATACATTTGTTTGAAATAGGGGATAAAGTTATGTATCCGATGCACGGAGCAGGTGTTATAGTCGGAATTGAAGAAAAGGAAATTTTAGGCGAATTGAGACAATACTTTGTATTACAGGTTTCAAAAAAGAATATTAAAGTATTGCTTCCCATTGACAATTTGGAGAACACGGGAATCAGAAACATCGTTTCCGAGAAAGAGGCTGATGAAGCCATAAAATATTTTTCCGAGGTAGATGACGAAGACGATTCCAACTGGAATAAGCGTTACAGAGATAATGTTGATAAGCTCAAATCCGGCAAAATCAAAGAGGTTGCCTATGTGGCAAAAACTCTTTTGCTTCGTGATAAACGAAAGTCGCTTTCCAATGCAGAGCGTAAAATTCTAAGCAACGCAAAAAGCGTTCTTATTTCTGAGCTTGAAACCGCAAAAAATATGAGCAGCGACGAAGTTGAAGCTCTTCTCGGTATTTAAAAAGGAAATATTATGGAAAAAACAGGTTGCACCGCTATTATTGTGGCGGCGGGAAACAGCACAAGAATGAAAGAATTTGGTAACAAACAACTTTTGTCGTTGTGCGGCATTCCCGTGATTATAAGGACGGTTCAAGCCTTTGAAAAAGCCGAAACCGTTGTAAAAATTATTATTGTTACAAGCAGGGCATTAAAAAATACACTTTGTGAACTTGCCGAAAAGTATAATTGCCAAAAGGTTTCTGCCGTCATTGAGGGCGGGAAAACCAGGCAAGACTCCGTTTTGATGGGGCTTTCTTCGCTTTCAAGTGACGGGCTTGTTGCAATTCACGACGGAGCACGCCCCTTTATTTCATCCGAAAAAATCGATGCAGCGGTGCGCTATGCTTCCCAAAAAGGCAATGCCGTTTTGGGTGTGCCTCTTTCGGATACCGCAAAAATTGTTGATGAAAACGACATGATTGTGTCAACGCCCGACCGCAGCAGTCTCAGACTTATCCAAACTCCGCAAATTTTTTCCGCAAAGGATTTAAAAGCCGCATACAGCAAGGCGAATGAAGATAATTTCACCGGAACGGACGACAGCTCGTTGGTTGAACGGTTGGGAATTAAAGTTCACTATATTTTCGGCGACCATAACAACATAAAAATTACAACTCCCGAAGATATATCAAAAGGTGAAGCAATTTTAAGAGGAGGAACAGCTTCTATGCGCATCGGTTTCGGTTATGATGTTCACGCTTTAACCGCTCCCCGTGATTTAATTTTGGGCGGCGTTAAAATTCCTCACCATATAGGGCTTGCAGGGCACTCTGATGCCGATGTTTTAATTCATGCCGTTATGGATGCACTTTTAGGCGCTGCCGCTCTCGGCGATATTGGAAAACTCTTTCCCGACAGCGACAATTCCTTCAAAAACATAGACAGCCGTATCCTTCTTCGCAAGGTTCACTCTGTGCTGACTGAAAACGGATTTAAAATTGGAAATATCGATGTCACCGTAGCCGCTCAAAAGCCAAAGCTTTCCCCATACATAGACGAAATGCGCCAAAATTTGAGCGAAGATTTGGGTATTTCGTCCACTCTCATTTCCGTTAAAGCCACTACCACAGAACACTTAGGCTTTGAAGGGAGAGAAGAGGGGATTTCAGCTTATGCAATTTGTTCCATATTATGATTTTTAAAGAAAACGAGAGAAAATTGGCTATAATTGGCTATAATTGGCTATAATCACCTGTAACCGCAGTTGAATTTTGGCCACTTTCTATGTAAAATATAGTTATTAGCACTCAAAGAGTCAGAGTGCTAACACGAAAAAGTTTTATTTATCTTTAAGGAGGTTTTTATAATGAACATTAAGCCATTGGCAGACAGAGTTGTTATCAAGATGGTAGAGGCTGAGGAAACTACCAAAAGCGGTATTATTTTAACCGGAGCCGCAAAAGAAAAGCCGCAAATTGCGGAAGTTGTTGCGGTTGGGCCCGGCGGAGTTGTTGACGGCAAGGAAATCAAAATGGAACTTGCTGTAGGCGACAGAGTGTTAATGAGCAAATATGCTGGAACAGAGGTTAAGCTGGACGGTGTTGAATACACCATTTTAAGACAAAGCGATATTCTCGCAAAAATCGAAGACTAATATTTTAGGAGGTTTTTCATTATGGCAAAGCAGATTTTATTTGGTGAAGAAGCAAGACACGCTCTTCAAAGAGGCGTTGACCAACTTGCAAATACAGTTAAGGTTACATTGGGACCTAAAGGCAGAAATGTTGTTTTAGATAAAAAATACGGTGCTCCTCTTATTACAAACGACGGTGTTACAATCGCCAAGGAAGTTGAGCTTGAGGACGCTTTCGAAAATATGGGTGCACAGCTTGTTCGTGAAGTTGCAACAAAAACCAACGATGTAGCCGGAGACGGCACAACAACTGCAACTCTTTTGGCACAGGCATTGGTTCGTGAAGGCTTGAAGAATGTTACGGCAGGTGCAAACCCCATGATTCTCCGTAAAGGTATCGCTGCTGCAGTTGATACAGCTGTTGCCGAAATCGTTAAAAACAGCAAGACTGTAGACGGAAAAGAGGATATCGCAAGAGTTGCTTCCGTTTCTTCCGCCGATGAATTCGTAGGAAATCTTATTGCTGACGCTATGGATAAGGTTTCAAGTGACGGCGTTATTACCGTTGAGGAATCCAAAACTGCTGAAACATACTCCGAAGTTGTTGAAGGAATGCAGTTTGACAGAGGTTATATCACGCCTTATATGGTTACCGATACAGACAAAATGGAAGCCGTTATTGATGATGCTTACATTTTAATTACCGACAAGAAAATTTCAAATATTCAGGAAATCCTTCCTCTTCTCGAACAAATCGTTCAGGCAGGCAAAAAGCTGATGATTATCGCTGAAGATATTGAAGGCGAAGCTCTTTCAACTCTTATCGTAAACAAGTTAAGAGGAACCTTTACTTGTGTCGGCGTTAAAGCTCCGGGCTTCGGCGACAGAAGAAAGGCTATGCTTGAAGACATCGCAATTTTAACAGGCGGCACAGTTATTTCCGAAGAAGTCGGACTTGACCTTAAAGAAACTACAATTGACCAGCTCGGCCGTGCAAGACAGGTTAAAATTCAGAAAGAAAATACAATAATTGTTGACGGTGCAGGTAACCCCGATGCCATCAAATCAAGAGTTAATCAAATCAGAGTTCAGATGGAAGAAACCACTTCCGAATTTGACAAAGAAAAGCTTCAGGAAAGACTTGCCAAGCTTGCAGGCGGTGTTGCCGTTATTAAGGTCGGTGCCGCAACCGAAATCGAAATGAAAGAGAAAAAGCTTAGAATCGAAGACGCTCTTGCCGCAACAAAAGCAGCTGTTGAAGAAGGTATCGTAGCCGGCGGCGGAACTGCATTTATTAACGCAATTCCGGCAGTTGCAAAGCTTATGGATACTTTGGAGGGGGACGAAAAAACAGGTGCAAGCATCGTTCTTCGTGCTCTCGAAGAGCCTGTTCGTCAAATTGCTTTCAACGCAGGTATTGAAGGTAGCGTAATCGTTGACAAAATCAAGCAAAGTGGTATCGGTGTTGGTTATAACGCCCTTACCGAAGAATATATGGATATGCTTAAAAACGGTATTGTTGACCCGACAAAGGTAACAAGAAGCGCTCTCCAGAATGCTTCTTCCGTTGCATCAATGGTTCTCACTACCGAAAGTGTTGTTGCAGATAAGCCGGATCCGGCAGCAGACGCAGCTGCAGCCGCAGCAATGGCAGGTGCAGGCGGCGGCATGTACTAATAAATTAAAAAGAGACGGAACTCATATTCCGTCTCTTTTTAATTTATGCCCCCAAAACTATTTTTTCAAAACTTTGGTATTTTTCATTTATAGTTC
>CAZTEA010000115.1:0-4702 GCA_964612315.1 uncultured Oscillospiraceae bacterium
AAAATGCGTATTTTGGAAGTAATTTTTACTCAAACATTTACCATCCGCACCACCGTACTGACTTATGATAAAGCTTGCAAGCTTTGGATTTGGGTTTTTGATTTTAACGGGATATTGTAATCTTTTTTGATAACTCCACATAATTTATTCCTCCTTTAATCCCACGGCCATGGCATATCTACCCAATTCCAAAAGTTTGCGTCTTGGGATTCGTGGGCATACAGCGGACCGAATTTTTGGTTATACATATCCATATATTCTCTTGCTTTGCTATACATTTTGCGGTACATTGCTATTGCTGTTTTATCATAAGGATGAGTGTCCAGATAAAGATTCCAGTCGTAAGCCGCAAAACCGTATTCTTGAATTTTTTTCATTAAAGCTTCTCTGTCATTCATCACAGTCACCGCCTTTTTGGCGAACTTGTTTTCCGTATACACCGAGGGGCAAGTCGAGGGTAGGGAAAATAGTTCCTCGGTCGAGCCCTGCTTGCGCATTGTATAGGTTTGTATCTTTCGCAATTTGAACGGGCACATAGGCGTAAGCCGGCATATGCGTAGTCTCTGTTATCGACGGGTTACAGATTTCCATAAAAATCATTCCTTTCCGTGCCGAAACGGGCACATTCCATAATATGACAAAAATATCAAAATGTTTACAAATAATTTATGTTGAGTAAAATGGTAAATTTATGATAAATCTTTGAAAAAATCTTGAAAAGCTTGTCAAGTTGTGATAAGATAGTAGTAAAATAAAGAATTTTAAAATGGAGAATTTTTATGGATAAAGTAGATTTAATGATTTTGTCACATCTTAAAGAGAATGCGAGAATGACAGCATCGGATATAAGCAAAGAGATAAATTTTTCTATTTCATCGGTTATCGAGAGAATAAAGAAACTGGAAAAAAGCGGAATAATTGAAAAATATACCATTAAGCTTAATGAGCGGGCATTGGGCAATGATTTGGTTGCCATAATGGAGGTTAAGCTCAGAGATACAAAGCATTACGATGCTTTTGTTGATATGGTAAGCGGAGAAAAGCAGATAATTTCCTGTTACTATCTTGCGGGCGAATTTGATTTTGTTATTAAAATCAGAACGGATTCCTCAGAAAGCTTGGAGAAAATCCACAGAACAATAAGAGGATTTGAAGGAGTTGCCGAGGTTAAAACCTATTTTTCCTTGAAAGAAATTAAGTGTGAAATGTCATCGCTGCCGGACAGCGGTGAAAAAATGTAAAATCTTGTCGGCTCACGGCAAGGGTTTATGATTTCAATGTGAGCGGAAAGGCTATGAAACTTAAAATGAGTAATATGCGTGTTTATGCCGAAATTGATTTGGGAGCAATAAAAGAAAATGCGGAAAATGTTCGACAGATTGTGGGAAACGGCACTAAAATAATGGCAGTTGTCAAAGCGGATGGGTATGGTCACGGTGCGGTAAGAGCCGCAAAAGCGGTTGAGGGCGTTGCGGATGCTTTTGCCGTTGCGACCATTGAGGAAGCTATTGAATTGAGAAATTGCGGGATTGATAAGGAAATCCTCATACTTGGATATATTTTTCCCGACTATTATAAATTTGCTTTGAAATATGATGTTTCTTTGACGGTTTTCTCTTACGAAACGGCGGAGATGTTATCAAAAGCAGCGGCAGAAAGCAAGAAAACGGCAAAAATACACATTGCGGTTGATACGGGTATGGGGAGAATTGGTTTTTCTCCTAATGAAGAAAGTGCAAGGGAAGTTAAACGGATAAGTAATCTTGAAAATATTGAAATTGAAGGTTTATTTTCTCATTTTGCCACAGCGGATGAAAAAAGTAAAGAGTATTCGCTCAAGCAACTTCAAAAATATACCGAATTTTGTGAAATGCTTGAGAAAGAGGGCGTAACCGTAAATGCCAAGCATATATGCAACAGCGCAGGTATAACCGAACTTTCGCAAGGAAATTTTGATATGGTTAGGATGGGAATTGTGATGTATGGACTTTACCCGTCCGACGAGGTGGACAAGAGCAAAATATCTCTCAGACCGGCAATGTCGATTAAGTCATCGGTTGTGCATTTAAAAACTATAAAATGCGGAGACAGCGTAAGCTACGGACGGAAGTTTACGGCAAAAGGCGATACTGTTGTTGCGACTGTGCCTGTTGGATATGCGGACGGGTATCCGAGACAGGTTTCCAACAAAAGTCGAGTTATTATAAACGGTGAATACGCCCCTGTTATCGGTAATGTTTGCATGGACCAAATGATGGTTGATGTAACGGGTATCGAAAAGGTAGCAATCGGCGATGATGTTATTCTGGTGGGCCAGGACGGCGAGAAAAAGGTTGCTGTTGAAGAAATTGCAAGCCTTGCGGGAACGATAAACTATGAAATTGTTTGCGGAATAGGAAAGCGAGTTCCGAGAATTTACAGATAGGCTTGGCAATGGAAATTTTGATTATCAAAAAGAGGGCAAACGAAGTGGTGAAATGGTATACGAAAATATAAAAGAAGGCGTGTTTTTGTCACGGCCCAACAGGTTTATAGCCTATGTTGAAATAGACGGCGAGGAGCAGGTCTGTCATGTTAAAAATACAGGGCGATGCAAGGAACTTCTGGTTGAGGGGGCAAGAGTTATTCTTTGTGAAAGCTGCAACCCGAACAGAAAAACGAGGTTTGATTTAATTGTGGTTTATAAAGGTGAAACCCTGATAAATATGGATAGCAAAGCTCCGAATCGGGTAGTTTTCGAGTGGCTTCAAAAGGGTAATTTACTTAAAGAAATCACGCATATTAAGCCGGAGTGCCGATACAAAAGCTCAAGATTTGATTTTTATGCGGAAACGGAGAACAGCCGAAATTTCATTGAGGTTAAGGGCGTTACTTTGGAAGAAAATAAAGTTGCCATGTTTCCGGATGCTCCCACAGAGAGAGGCGTTAAACACCTTCAAGAGCTGATAAAGTGTAAAAGTGAGGGGTATGGAGCTTATATTGTATTTGTTATCCAGATGAAAGGTGTTAAGTATTTTACACCTAACAGAAAAACTCACGAAGCTTTTTTTAAGGTGCTTAAAGAGGCTGAAAAAATGGGCGTTAAAATTGTTTGCTTTGATTGCGTTGTAACGGAAAACAGCATTGAAAGCGACAGCTTGATAGAGGTGAAATTATAAGGCGGTGTGAATATGTCTGACAAAATTTGCAATATTGTCGGAGCGGGTGATTTTTTTGAGCGGAAAATCGTATGCGGCGAAAATGATATAATAATAGCGGCGGACGGAGGCCTTTTAAGCTTGGAGAAAATCGGCGCTGTTCCGAATTTTATCATAGGTGATTTCGATTCGTTGACATATTTGCCAAGGAATGAGAATATGAAAGTTTTGCCATGTGAAAAGGACATAACCGATATGGCGGCGGCAATTGAGGAAGGGATAAAGAGGGGCTTTTTGAAATTTCGGATTTTCGGCGGAACGGGAGGAAGAGAAGACCACACAATTGCGAATATACAAAATCTGGTCAAGCTTACGAAAATGGGTTTTTCGGGTGAGATAGTTGACAAAGACCGAATTATTACGGTTGTTTGCAACGGAAAAATTTGTTTTGATGAAACTTTTAAAGGCTTTATTTCGGTATTTTCACATTCGGACAAAGCGTCGGGAGTATATGAGACGGGACTTAAGTACGGTCTTGAAAATGCTGTGCTTACAAATTGCGAACCGCTTGGGGTAAGCAATGAATTTATCGGAGAAAAAGCGGAGATTAAAGTTGAAAACGGAATTTTGCTGATAATGTATGACAGACAGGCGGAGCAATAAATTGCCCGCCATTTTTTGTGCGAAATAACAAAATTGGGGAAAAATCATATATTAAAAAGAAAACCGAAATAAAATTTTGTAAAATGCTTTACTAAATATAAAAAATTTGATATAATAAAACAGAATATGAGAAAGGGTAATTTTTATGGGTATATTTAAACTTATAAAAGAGGAAATCAATCTTGTTTTTGAGCGTGACCCTGCTGCAAGAAGCCGTGCGCAGATTCTTTTTCTGTATCCGGGGGTTAAGGCGATTATAAAATACAGGATTGCTCATAAATTGTATAATCACAAAATGTATTTTCTTGCCGATTGGCTTTCAAAGCGAACAAGAAGAAAGACCGGCATAGAAATTCATCCCGCCGCAAAAATCGGAAAGGGTGTTTTTATCGACCACGGTATGGGTGTTGTTATCGGCGAAACTGCGATTGTGGGCGATAATTGCACTATTTATCAGGGAGTAACCTTGGGCGGAACGGGAAAAGATAAAGGAAAGCGCCATCCTACCATTGGCAACAATGTTACAATCGGAAGCGGGGCAAAGGTTTTGGGTCCGTTTACGGTGGGGGATAACAGTAAAATTGCGGCAAATGCCGTTGTTTTAAATGAAATTCCGCCAAATAGCACTTGTGTCGGTGTTCCGGCGCATATTGTCAAGAGAGATAACATTAAGGTCGCTCCGGCTAAAATTGATCTTGACCAAATTCACATTCCGGATCCTGTATCTATGGAGCTTTGCAAACTCAGAACGGAACTTGAAAAACTAAAAAAGGAAAGGGAAGATAAAAATGAAACTTTATAATACACTAAAGAGGGAAAAAGAAGAATTTGTTCCCATTGAAGCCGGCAAGGTTAAAATGTATTCCTGCGGACCGACGGTTTACAACTATTTTCATGTGGGC
>CAZTEA010000116.1:0-4692 GCA_964612315.1 uncultured Oscillospiraceae bacterium
TGAAGCCGGACATCATCTGCATGGTGGATAATTGCTACGGCGAATTTGTGGAAATTCAGGAACCCACGCAGGTGGGGGCGGATTTGGTTGTGGGCTCTCTCATTAAAAATGCCGGAGGAAGCCTTGCGCAAAGCGGCGGATACATAGTCGGCAAAGAAAAATATGTAAGCCTTGCGGGATACAGATTTACGGCGCCGGGTCTCGGAAAGCATGTGGGCGCAAGCCTCGGATTTAACAAAAGCCTTTATCAGGGACTTTTTATGGCACCGCACATTGTTTGCCAGAGTATAAAAACCGCAATTCTTTGTGCCTGCACCTTTGAGAATATGGGATATGATGTTTGCCCCAAATCCGACGAAGAAAGAACGGATATAATTCAGGCGGTTCGCTTGGGTGACGGAGATAAGGTTATTAAATTTTGTCGGGGTATTCAAAAAGGCTCTCCAATAGACAGCCATGTTCTCCCGATGCCGTGGGCGATGCCGGGATATGAGGATGAGGTTATTATGGCGGCGGGAGCTTTTGTTCAGGGGGCATCCATTGAGCTTAGTGCCGATGCTCCCCTTTGCGAACCCTTTAATGTTTATATGCAGGGCGGAATTACATATGAAACGGCGAAGCTCGGTATAATGGAAGCGGCGCACGAAATTTTGGGAGGTAATGAATAATGCCGGCTAAACAATGTGTGCTTTACGACAGAAACTGTATCGGCTGTATGGAGTGCGACAGATGTGATTTGAATCCCGAAAAAATATGTGACAGCTGCGGAAAATGCTTGGAGGAAGAAAAGGGTTACCGTGAAATTAAAATCGACAAAATAGAGCTTGATGAGCAATAATTGAAAATCGGAGGCGGCAATGCTTTGGCTTGTACCTCCGATTTTTGTTGTTTTAAAAAATTTTCCTTGACATTGTGGCTGAAATTTGACATAATATACTATATATAGTATTATGAGTTTACTGTGCAAACTTTTGGGTTTGCGTTTTTAAAAAGTGATTTATTATGAGATTTTTAACGGAGGTATTTTCTGAATGTGTGCTAAACAGAGTTACGGAAATGACAGTATTGAAATGCTCAAGGGTGCCGATAAGGTAAGAAAGCGCCCTGCGGTTATTTTCGGTTCGGACGGAATCGAGGGCTGTCAGCATTCTATGTTTGAAATCCTTTCCAATTCCATTGACGAGGCGAGAGAGGGTTTCGGAAATATTATAAAAGTAACCCGTTATATGGACAAGTCCATCGAGGTAGAGGATTACGGAAGAGGTATCCCCGTTGATTATAACAGCCGTGAGGAGCGGTATAACTGGGAATTGGTGTTTTGCGAAATGTATGCCGGCGGAAAATACAAAAACAATTCCGGAAGCAACTATGAATACAGCTTGGGTCTTAACGGACTCGGAACTTGTGCCACCCAATTCAGCTCCGAATATATGGAGGTTGAAATTCTTCGTGACGGACAAAAATACAATCTTCATTTCGAAAAGGGCAACAATATCGGCGGACTTTCAAAAACCCCGTTCCGCCATCGCCACACAGGGTCGAAAATTCATTGGAAGCCCGACCTTGAGGTGTTCACGGACATAGATATTCCGCTTGAATACTATCAGGAGGTTATAAAAAAGCAGGCGGTTGTTAATTCGGGAGTTAAGTTTGTTTTAAGAAACGAATACGGAAAAGGGCAGTTCGAGGAGTTTGAATATTTCTATGAAAACGGCATAGTAGACTATGTTAAGGAGCTTTCCGACGGTAAGGAAAAAACCTCAATTCATTATATAGAGGCGGAGCGCAAAGGCCGTGACCGTGACGACAAAGAGGACTACAAGGTAAAAATGAGCTTTGCCTTTTGTATGAACAACGAGGTAAATGTTTTGGAATATTACCACAATTCCAGCTTTCTGGAATACGGCGGCTCTCCGGATAAAGCGGTTAAAAATGCTTTCGTTTATGCCTTGGATAAGTATATTAAGGCAAACAACAAATATAAGAAAAATGAATCGAAAATCACCTTTGTTGATGTTGCCGACAGTTTGTGCCTGGTAAGTAATTCCTTTTCAACGGTAACTAGCTATGAAAATCAGACAAAAAAGGCGATAACAAACAAGTTTATTCAAGAGGCAATGACGGAATTCCTGCGTGAACAGCTTGACGTTTATTTTATTGAAAACCGTGTTGATGCGGAAAAATTCTCCGAGCAGGTTTTGGTTAACAAAAGAAGCCGTGAAACTGCGGAAAAAACCAGGATAGATGTTAAGAAAAAGTTGGGCGGAACAATGGATGCGGTGTCCCGTGTTAAAAAATTTGTTGACTGCCGAACGAAGGATATATCAAGACGAGAGATTTATATTGTGGAGGGTGATTCGGCTCTGGGCGCTTGTAAGCTCGGAAGAGACAGCGAATTTCAGGCAATTATCCCAATACGAGGCAAAATTTTAAACTGCCTTAAGGCGGACTACAACAAAATTTTCGCCAGCGAAATAATTGTTGATTTGTTAAAGGTTTTGGGCTGCGGAGTGGAAATAAAGAGTAAGCATAATAAGGATTTGAATTCCTTTGATTTGGAAAATCTTCGCTGGAACAAAATTATTATCTGCACCGATGCCGATGTGGACGGATTTCAGATAAGAACCTTGGTTTTAACAATGATATACCGCTTAGCTCCCACTTTAATCGAAAAAGGGTATGTTTATATAGCGGAATCGCCCCTTTATGAAATAAACGCAAAGGACAACACTTATTTTGCCTACGACGAAAAGGAAAAAACGGAAATTTTGACAAAGCTTGACGGTAAAAAATATACAATTCAAAGAAGTAAGGGTCTCGGCGAGAACCAGCCGGAGATGATGTGGGAAACCACAATGAACCCTGAAACTCGGAGGCTTATTAAGGTGATGCCAGATGATGCGGAAAAAACTCAGGAAGTTTTCGAGCTTCTTTTGGGAGATAATTTGGCTGGCAGAAAAGAGCATATTGCCGAGCACGGACATGAATATATCGATATGCTTGATGTAATGTAATTTAACAGAAAGGAAGGATAGAGGAAATGGCAAGAGGTAAAAAAGGAAAAAGTGAAGAAAAGGTGATAATTCACGCTCCGGCTAAAGAGCAGCAGATAATCAGCACTCTTCAAACAAACTATATGCCATATGCTATGAGCGTTATAGTATCCCGTGCCATTCCGGAGATAGACGGGTTCAAGCCGTCGCACAGAAAGCTTTTATACACCATGTATAAAATGGGACTTTTAACGGGCAGACTGACAAAGTCGGCAAATGTTGTGGGAACAACAATGAAACTTAATCCTCACGGTGATGCGGCGATTTACGAAACTATGGTAAGACTTACCCAAGGTCATATGGCGCTGCTGCATCCTTTCGTGGAATCAAAGGGTAATTTCGGTCGTCAATACTCCCGTGATATGGCTTATGCGGCGGCAAGATATACGGAGGTAAAGCTTGCCCCAGTTTGTACGGAAATTTTCCGTGATATGGACAAAAATACCATTGATATGGTAGATAATTATGACGGAAGCTTGAAAGAACCCACTCTTCTTCCCGTGTCTTTCCCAAATATATTGGTAAATCCGAATCAGGGTATTGCGGTTGGTATGGCGTCCAATATATGTAGCTTTAATCTTAGGGAAATTTGCGACGCTGCAATTGCCGTTATGAAGGATCCCAATGCGGATTTAACGGATATTTTGACGGCTCCGGATTTTTCAACCGGCGGCGATGTGGTTTATAATCGTGAGCAAATGGCTCAGATTTACAAAACAGGAAGAGGAAGCTTTAAGGTTCGTGGCAGATATACCTACGACAAGGAAAATAACTGCATAGACATAACGGAAATCCCTTACACCACAACAGTTGAAGCGATAATCGAGAAAATTGTGGAGCTTATTAAGGGTGGAAAATTAAAAGAAATTTCCGATATCCGAGACGAAACCGACAAAAAGGGGCTTAAAATTACAATCGACCTAAAAAAGGGCACGGATGTATCTTCGCTTATGGCGAAAATTTACAAGATGACCCCTCTCCAAGACAGTTTCGGCTGTAACTTCAACATTTTGGTTGAGGGTTCTCCCATGGTTCTGGGGGTTAACGATATTTTGTGTGAATGGCTGAGATTTCGGAAAAACTGCATAAAGCGTTCGTTAAAATTCGATATCCAAAAGAAAAGCAATAAGCTGCACCTTCTTTTGGGTCTTGAAAAAATTCTTTTGGATATTGATAAGGCGGTTAAAATCGTTAGGGAAACCGAAGAGGACGCACAGGTTGTTCCGAATCTTATGAAAGGCTTCGGAATTGATGAAATTCAAGCGGAATTTGTGGCGGAAATCAAGCTCAGAAATCTTAACCGTGAGTATATTTTAAAGCGGACCGGAGAAATCGAAGATTTGAAAGAGGAGATTGCGTCTTTAAAAGAAACATTGGAAAGCAACGGAAAAATCGAAAAGCTTATTGCGAAACAGCTTAAAGAAATTGCAAAAAAATTCGGACAGGACCGCAAAACGGGCATAATTCCGGAAGAAGATGCGGTTGAAGTTACCGAAGATAACATAATTCCCGATTATCAAGTGAAGCTTTTCAGAACAGGCGGAAATTATTTAAAGAAAATATCCTTGGTATCATTAAGAACCAGCGGTGAGCATAAGGTTAAAGAGGATGACGAGATAGTTCAGGAGACGGAATGCAC
>CAZTEA010000117.1:0-4637 GCA_964612315.1 uncultured Oscillospiraceae bacterium
GTAAAATTTCGCAAGCTCAACGGGAGAAGAAACATCGGAAAGACCGTTGAAATTTATACCCTTAACAACTCTTCCGTCTTTAACATCAAGACAGGGAATAATTCGTTTTGTAATCATTTTGACACCTCAATTGCTTCTTTAAGTGATATTGCGCCTGTGTAGTATGCTTTTCCGATGATTGCTCCGTAAATATCCAGGGATTTCAGTCTTTTTACATCATCGATAGAGGACACGCCGCCCGAGGCAATAATTTGCATATTGAATTTTTCCGATAATTCACGGTAAAGACCGTGATTGGTACCCTCCATTGCGCCATCCTTGGAAATATCCGTGCATATAATGGTTTTTACGCCGATTTTTTGCATTTTTTCGCAAAAGTCAAAGCAATCGTACGAGGATTTTTCTGTCCAGCCTTTAATTGCGACAAAGCCGTCTTTTATATCAACACCCACAGCGATTTTGTCGCCGTGCTTTTTAACGGCTTCAATTAGAAAATTCTCGTCAGAAACTGCCGCTGTTCCCAAAATTATGCGGCTTGCACCGATAGCTATGTAGCGGTCAACAACCTCCATGGTGCGGATTCCGCCGCCAATTTCGGTAAACAAAGAGGCAGTTTTAATGATTTTCTCAACTGTTTCTATATTAGGAGTTTCGCCGCTTTTCGCCCCTTCCAAATCAACAATGTGAATATATTTTGCACCTTGATTTTTAAAATCGAGGGCGATTTCCCAAGGTGAGTCGCTATACACGGTCATTTTGTCATAGTCCCCCTTAAACAGGCGGACAGCCTTGTGGTTAAATAAATCTATTGCAGGAAAAATATTCATATTCTAAGCCTCCGTTTCACAAAATCCTCGTAGTATATTAAGTCCTACCTCACCGCTTTTTTCAGGGTGAAACTGGCAACCGTAAACATTGCCCTTTGCCACCGCAGCAGTAAGAGGTACACCGTAATCCGCTGTGGCAACGGTGTTGTCATGGCAGTTTACACCATAGTAGGAGTGGACAAAATATACGAAATCTTTGTCCTTGATATAGCGGAAAATGGGGCATTCTTTTTGAGTGAAGTTTAAGGCGTTCCAGCCGATATGCGGGATTTTGAAGTCCTTTGGAATGATATTTGAAATCGGCTGTATTTCGCCGGGAATTAACCCCAACCCATTATGCTCGCCGTATTCAAAGCTTTTTTCAAGAAGCAGCTGCATACCGAGGCATATACCGAGAATGGGCTTGTTGTTTTTAGCCTCTTTGATTATAAGGTCTCCCAATCCGGTGGTGAAAAGCTTTTCTGCGGCATCGCCAAATGCACCTACTCCGGGAAGAATGATTTTATCGGCATCTTTGATTTCGTCAAAGTTTCCGGTAATGCGGGAGGAAGCGCCGATTGCATCCAAAGAGCTTTTAAGTGAAAAAAGATTTCCCACACCGTAATCGATAATTGCAATCATTTAAAGCACCCCTTTAGTAGACGGAATTTCATCTGCGTATGCTTTGTCAATCGCTACCGCATTTTTAAGACTTCTGGCCACAGATTTAAAAGTTCCCTCTATAATATGATGAGAATTTTTACCGTTGAGCTGTTTTATGTGAATGGTTAAATCGGCACTTCGTGAAAATGCCAGCCAAAATTCTTCGCACAGTTCCGTATCAAAATCCCCGACTTTGCCGAAAGGAAGATTAAGCTCGTGACAAAGAAAACTTCTGCCGGATATATCAACGGCGGAGAGAATAAGAGCCTCGTCCATGGGGAGCATGGTGTTTCCGTAGCGAATAATGCCCTTTTTATTGCCGAGAGCCTTTGAAAAAGCCTCTCCCAAACAAATACCTATATCCTCGGTGGTGTGGTGAAAATCCACATCATAATCACCTTTGCAGGATACTTCAAGATCAAAGCGGCCGTGCTTTGAAAAAAGCGTCAGCATATGGTCTAAAAAGCCACAGCCTGAACTTATTGTGCTTTTTCCGCTTCCGTCAAGATTTAATTTAAGCTTTATATCCGTTTCGCCGGTTTTTCTGGTTATTTCCGAAATTCTCATTTAAGTTTCCTCCAATATGGTTTTTAGCGCCGCAAGCAGAGCTTTCATTTGCGATTTTGTGCCGATTGTAATTCGGTTGTAATCTTTTATTTCCTCTTTATCGAAGTGGCGAACCAAAATACCGTTTTCTTTAAGCTTTTTGTATATTGTTTCACCGCTTATTTTCGGGTGCTTTGCAAAAACAAAGTTAGCCGCCGAGTCTGTAACCGAAAATCCCAAATCGGTAAGTCCCTTTGCTGTAAATTCACGATTTTTGATTATCTTTAAGCAGTTTTTCTTTGTATATGCCTCGGCGGATAAAACACCGAGCCCTGCCGCCATGGTCATTTTGTTGATGTTATATGGATTTGTGGAATATTTAACGGTGTTAAGGTCGTTTATTATTTCCTTATTGCCCACGCCGAAGCCTAAGCGTGCACCTGCCATGGAGCGTGATTTTGAAAAGGTTTGAGTAACCAAAAGGTTGTCGTATTTCGGCACAAGAGATACAGCGCTTTGGGTTCCGAAATCCACATAAGCTTCATCAATTACAACGATATTGTCGGGATTACCTTTAAGTATTTCCTCAATTTGGGAAAGAGAAAGAGCAATGCCGGTTGGAGCGTTGGGGTTGGCAATGAATATGGTTTTGTTTTTGCCTATGTAATCATCTGTATTTATCGTGAAATCCTCATTAAGAGGCACTTCTTCATAAGGTATTTGGTTAAGACGGGCAAAAACCGAATAAAAGCCGTAGGTAATATTAGGGAAAATCGCCCCGTGATTTTCGTCGCAAAATGCCATAAATGCAAAGTTTAAAATTTCGTCCGAACCGTTGGTTACAAGAATTTCATCAGGTTCTGCTCCTACTTTTTCGGCAATGGCTTCGTTTAAAGCGCTGCAAGTGGGGTCAGGATAAAGATTAAGCTCCTTTGCCGCCAGAGCGGCGCATTTTAATGCGGAGTCCGAGGGCGGAAAGGGGGATTCGTTGGTATTAAGCTTAATGTAGAGAGTATCCTTTGGTTGTTCTCCCGGGGTATAAGGTATTAAAGTTTTAAATTTGTCGCTGAAAAATCTGCTCATTTTTATTCCTCAATTCTGATAACGGCACTTTTGGCATGAGCGGTGAGTCCTTCCTGCTTGGCGAAAAACTCAACATCTTTTGCGATATTTGCGAGTGCCTCTTTGGTATAGTAGGTATATTGCGTCTTTTTTATGAAATCGTCAACACCCAAGGGACTGGAAAATTTGGCTGTTCCGCCGGTTGGCAGGGTATGGTTCGGCCCTGCCATATAGTCGCCCAAGGCTTCGGGGCAATTTCTGCCCATAAATACGGAGCCGGCATGGCGGATGGAATCCAAGTAATCAAAGGGATTGTCAACGCAAAGCTCAAGGTGTTCCGGTGCAATTTCGTTGGCAATTTCGATTGCGCTCATAAGATTGTCGGCAACGATAATTTTGCCGTTGTCATCAATAGAAGTTCTGGCAATTTCATATCTTGAAAGAGTTGGGAGCTGTTTTTCGATTTCCTCTGCAACAGCTTTTGCAATTTCGTCGGAATTTGTCACAAGAACCGCACTTGCGAGAGTATCGTGCTCCGCCTGGGAAAGAAGATCTGCCGCAATATGGCGTGGATTTGATTTTTCATCGGCAACCACCAAAATTTCACTGGGACCTGCTATCATATCAATGGAAACCGTGCCGAATACCTGTTTTTTTGCTTCGGCAACAAAGGCATTGCCGGGTCCCACGATTTTGTCAACCTTTGGAATTGTTTCTGTGCCGTATGCCAAAGCGGCAATTGCCTGAGCTCCGCCGACTTTGAAAATTTTATCCACCCCCGCAATGTGTGCCGCCGCCAAAATGACGGGATTAACTTTGCCCTCTTCATTTGGGGGAGTGACCATAACCACTTCTTTGCAACCGGCAATTTTTGCGGGAATACTGTCCATTAAAACGGTGGAGGGGTATGCTGCAGTTCCGCCCGGAACATAAAGCCCTGCACGGTCAACGGGAATAATTTTTTGCCCGGAAATAATTCCGTTTTCATCGTTTATGATAAAGCTGTTTCTTTTTTGTTTTTCGTGAAATTTCCGTATATTTCTTTCGGCTCTTTTTAAAATTTCGAGAAATTTGGGCTCAATCGTTGCGAGAGCCTCGTCGGTTTCTTCCTTTGAAACCAAAAGAGAGGAAAGCTTTGCTCCGTCGAATTTTTCGCAGTATTTATAAAGTGCGCAGTCTCCGTTTTTTCGAACATCGTATATGATATCCGCAACAATGCCCGAAACATCGGATTTGGGCATTACTCTTGCGAATATGTCTTTATTTTCAACTTCTCCGTATTTAAGAATTTTAATCATTTTTAACCTCCGCTTGCGGTGCCAGTTTTTTTGCAACATCTTCGATTTGAACATTTTTAAATTTAAAGCTTGATTTGTTTGCGATAAGTCGTGCACTTATGGGAACAATGGTTTCTCTTACGGTAAGATTGTTTTCTTTAAGAGTTGTTCCCGTTTCGACGATATCCACAATAACATCGGAAAGCCCCAAAATCGGCGCAATTTCAATTGAACCGTTAAGATGTATAATATCGATGTCCCGTCCGATTGAATTGTAATAATT
>CAZTEA010000118.1:0-4564 GCA_964612315.1 uncultured Oscillospiraceae bacterium
AGATGGTAAATGCAAATTTGAAAAGCTCAACACGGAAGCCTCTGCCTCAGCCTTTAAATCGGCGGCGGCAACAGGGGAGAGGGCAATAGAGATTCTTGATTTATACGCCAAGGAAAAAACTTCCCCGATGGATTCCTTAAACGGCAGGAGAGTCCTTTTAAAGGATGAATATTACAAGTATGCGAAAAATACAGAGAGTATACTGAAAACCGCAAACAGATTGCTTTTGGCAAGCAAACGGATTGGCGAGAAAAAGGGTGAAATCGTTAAATGTGAGTATCAACGAGAAAGCCTTTTACCGTGGCTGGATTTAAAGGTTCCCATGACCTTTGGCGGAACAAAAAAGACATCGGCGTTTATCGGCAATTTCCCGCAGGATACCGCAAAGGAGCGGATAATCCAAGAATTTGCCCGTTTGAGCGGAAATTATGAGGAGGATATTTTTATAGATATTCCTTTTGTAGGTGAGGGCAGTAACTTTACGGCGGCAATGATTGTTTGCTTAAAGGCACAGGAGGGTCAGACCGAAAAAATTCTTCGTGATATGGGATTTTCTTATCCGAGCTTTAAAACGGCGGAAATTCCGAGTGAAAAATATTTGTCGCTGGCGAAGCAAATTGAAAAAGCGCAAGAAGAAATCGCCTCGTTGGAGGAAGAAATTAAGAGTTTGGCGGAAAGTCGGCGGTCGCTGGAATTTTTAACGGATTATTACACTATGCGATGTGAAAAATACAAGGTTTTATCGCAGGTGGGAAACTTAAAAAAGGCGTTTTTTATAAAAGGCTACACGCCAAAGCCTCAAGCGGAGAAGCTTAGGATAACCTTGGAGAAAAAATACAATGCGGCGGTGGAAGTTTTTGATGCGGAGGATGATGTACCGGTTCTTTTAAAGAACAATAATTTTGCATCTCCCGTTGAGTCCGTGGTAGAGTCTTACAGTCTGCCGAATCGGAAAGAAATTGACCCGTCGGCAATTATGGCGATTTTCTATTATTTTATGTTCGGACTTATGCTGGGCGATTTTGCATACGGAATGCTTATGGTTTTGGGATGCGGATTTGCTCTTTTAAAGTTTAAGAATATGGAAGAAGGTATGAAGAAAACCCTGAAAATGTTTATGTATTGCGGTCTTTCAACGGCGTTTTGGGGACTTATGTTCGGAAGCTGCTTCGGTGATGCCGTAACGGTTATAGGAAAGACATTTTTTAATGCGGACATCAGCTTTAAGCCTTTGTGGTTTGAACCCATAAAGGACCCCATAAGAATGCTTATGTTTTCCTTTGGGGTGGGCATTGTTCACCTTTTTGCGGGACTTGGAATTAAGTTTTACCTTTGCATTAAATCGGGAAATATTAAAGACGCAATCTATGATGTTATTTTTTGGTATCTTTTGGTGGGCGGCGGAATTGTTTATCTTTTCTCCTTTGATATGTTCGTGGATATGTCGGGTCTTAACATAAAGGCGGGCCCGATTACGGCAAGCGTTGCGAAATGGTGTGCGCTTGTCGGAGCGGCGGGCATTGTCTTGACCAATGGAAGAAACTCTAAAAATCCCGTTAAACGGCTGGTGAAAGGGCTTTACGAGCTATATAATGTAACGGGATATTTAAGTGACATTTTGTCCTATTCAAGACTTCTTGCATTAGGACTTGCCACGGGAGTTATCGCCCAGGTTTTCAATAAAATCGGAAGTATGGGCGGCGGCGGAGCTTTGGGCGTCATAATGTTTGTGGCGGTATTTTTAATCGGCCACACCGTAAATCTCGGCATAAATCTTTTGGGGGCTTATGTTCACACAAACAGACTGCAGTTTGTTGAATTTTTCGGAAAATTTTATGAAGGCGGCGGAAGAAAATACAGTCCGTTTTCGGAAAATACAAAGTATTACAAAATTAAGGAGGATAATTAAAATGAGTATTGGAGTTGTATTTGCATTGGCGGGAGCGGCAATTGCGGCAGGACTGGCAGGTATAGGAAGCGCAATCGGTGTCGGTATGGCAGGTGAAGCAGCGGCAGGTGTGGTTACAGAGGATTCTCAAAAATTCGGTAAGGTGTTGGTTCTCCAGCTTCTCCCCGGAACACAGGGGATATACGGTCTTTTGGTGGCGTTTATAACCCTTTCGCAAATCGGTCTTTTGGGCGGAAATCCGGTTGACCTTACCATGCAGCAAGGTCTTGCTTATTTTGCGGCTTGTCTTCCCATGGCAATTGTGGGACTTTGGTCGGCAAAGGCTCAGGCAAGAGCGGCTGTTGCCGGAATTCAGATGGTTGCGAAAAAACCCGAACAAATGGGTAAAGGTATGATTTTTGCGGCAATGGTTGAAACTTATGCGATTTTGGCGCTTCTTATTTCTATTCTTGCAATTTTCGGAATACAGGCATAAAACGGAGGGTTAATCATGACAGGACTTGAAAAAATCCTAAATGAAATCCGCAAGGAATCAGAGGAAAATGTGAATCGGATTATAAGCGAGGGTCAGCGTGCCGCCGAAGAAATTTTGGAGGAGGCACGAAAGAATGCCGAGAATGAAGCCAAGAAGTTTTCGGAGTCGGCGGCGGCAGAGGAAGCGGAGCTTAAAGAGCGGGCAATTTCTCAAAAGGCGCTTAATGTACGAAATGCCGTTCTCCTTAAAAAACACAGTATAATTAAAGATATTGTAAGCGAGGGGAAAGAACGCATTTTAAACCTTCCGGATGAAGAATATTTTAAGTTTTTAACGGGACTTTTAAATAAGTATGCACATAAAGAAGATGGCACTATTCTCCTTTGCGAAAAGGATAAAAAGCGTCTTGAAGAAGCCTTTAAACGGGAAATTGACGATAAAGGACTTAAAATTTCCGACGAAAGCTTAAAGGAAGACGGCGGATTTGTTTTGATTTACGGAGATATAGAGGAGCGTTGCACGGTAAACGCCATATTTGAGAGTAAAGCCGAAAAAATTTCGGATATTGTAACCAAAGCCGTTTTTGAATGGGAGGGATAGTATGGCAGAGCTTTATACCTATGGGGTATCGAGAATTCGTGCAAAGGAAGCCTATCTTCTCAAAAAACAGGATTTGGAGCAGCTGTTGGCGGCAAAAAGCTATAATGAAGCTGTTTTGTATCTTAGAGACAAGGGGTTTGACGGCGGCGGGGACTTTTCCGATTACAATGAGCTTTTAAACGGTGAAACCCAAAAAATCTGGGAGCTTATGGCGGAGCTTAAAATCCCCAAAAGCAGTTTCGATGTTTTTCTTTGCAAAAAGGATTTTCATAACCTTAAAGCCGCAATAAAAAAGACGGTTACGGGTGCAAAGGTGGAAAAAATATATGTAGGGGGCGGAAAAATTTTGCCCCAAACCATTGAGGAGGCTGTTTCAAAGAGTGATTACTCTGCTTTGCCGCAAAATATGGCAGAAGCGGCAAAAGAGGCGGTAAGTGTGCTTTTGCAAACGGGGGACGGGCAAAAGTGCGATATGATAATTGACAGGTATACCCTAAAAGCCGTTAAAGAAGCGGGCGAGAATTCAGGCGATGCTTTTTTGAAGAAATATGCCGAGATAACCGTGGCAATTTCGGATATAAAAATTGCCGTGAGAGGCTGCTTTGCCCAAAAGAATGCGGATTTTATGAAAGATGCCATGGCAGAGTGCGAAACGGTTAATATAGGCACTTTATCGGCTCTTGCATCAAAATCCCGTGAGGATTTGGAAAAATATTTGGAGCAGACAGATTACAAAGAGGGTGTTGCGGCGCTTAATGTGTCATTTTCCCAATTTGAAAAGTGGTGCGATGATTTGATTACGGAGGCAATTGCCGCTCAAAAATCAAATCCCTTTACCATAGCGCCCATAGCCGCATACATTTTGGCAAGAGAAATTGAAATCGGAAATGTTCGCATTATTCTTTCTGGAAAGGCGAACGGACTTGATGAGAAAATTATAAGAGAAAGGCTGCGTGAACTTTATGTATAATATTGCCGCAATGGGTGATTGGGACAGTATCTACGGCTTTGGCGCTTTGGGGATTTCGACCTTTCCCGTAACGGACGAAAAAGAAGGTGCTCAAATTTTCAAAAAGCTTTGTGACGGCGATTACGGAATTATATATATGACGGAAGCCTTGGCAGAGACTTTAAAGAGTGATGTGGACAAGGTGAGAGAGAAAATGCTCCCTGCGGTTATTTTAATTCCCGGGATTTCGGAAAATACGGGAAGAGGTATGGAAAGCGTTAAAGAATCCGTTGTGAAAGCGGTTGGCTCGGATATAATTTTCGGTGATTAACCCTTTTGAGAAAGGAATGGTAAAATGAGTAAAGGCAGAATAAAAAAAGTAGCGGGACCTTTGGTTATTGCAGAGGGAATGCGTGATGCCAATATGTTTGATGTTGTGCGTGTAAGCACTCAAAGACTAATCGGGGAGATTATAGAAATGCACGGCGACAAGGCGTCAATTCAGGTTTACGAGGAAACATCGGGTCTCGGCCCGGGTGAGGAGGTTGAATCAACCCTTTCGCCTCTTTGCGTTGAGCTTGGACCGGGCCTTATCGGAAGTATATTCGACGGTATTCAAAGACCCCTTGAT
>CAZTEA010000119.1:0-4546 GCA_964612315.1 uncultured Oscillospiraceae bacterium
CTGTAAAGGCTGTATCTGTCCTCATTTTCATCACCGCAGACAAATAAATATTCGGAATCTGCTGAATATTTCGGAGGAATTTTACATCCCATAACAACTCTTTTTGCACCGTCATCATTATTTATATGCAAATCAAAAGTATCGTTATCCGAGTTATAGCTTTTTGCGTAAACAATCGTATCACCGTCTTTTGACGAGCCGTAAACCGCATATACGCCTGTATCTATCTGTTCCTCGGAAAAATCGTCAAAATCCGCAACATACGCCTTTCCGTTTTTCGTTTTGTAATTGTAATCTTTTAAATAAATTACCTTTTTAAAGTCTTTGGAAAACACAAATCTTCCCTTATCAACCTTATCGGCAATTTTAACGGGTTCATCATCACCTAAATACCATAATTCGCCTTGATTTCCCTTTGCGTTCGCATTTTTAAGGAAAAGAATATGCTCCCCGTCGTCAGATACCAAAACCGAATTATTAACTCTATCTCCGAGGGATATTATTTCGTCAAAATTATTTTTCCGCATAACCTTTAAGGTTCCGCAATGATTTTTAACATCATATTTTTCGATAAAGCAAGTTGTTTTACCGTTTTTGGACGCCACAAGCAGATTTTCGTCCGCTATAACGCTTGAAAGCTCAATATTTTCATCTTTTATTGATTTTAAATCCACCGCCGACGCCGTAAGTTTTATAACCTCACCGTCATAATACAATGAAATTTCGTTATCTTTATAAAATGCTGTTGTGTATTGGTTATCCGACGAAAACAAATTTACAAATAACGCCACTATGCCTACAATTACCGCAATCAATAAAATACCGATTAAAGACAAAATGCAATAAGCCTTCATCTTTTGGCGGCGTTTTTTCTTCATTTTAGCCATTTTGGACTTTGAAGCGCCGACATTTTTTGTCGATTGCTTTATTGCTTCCACCTGTTTTTGAGAATCAATTTTATATGTAACATCGGAATTTATTTGCTGACCCGAAATAACAAATTCTTTACAAAAAGGGCATTTAACCGTTCCGTCAATCAAAAAAGCTCCGCAACCGCTGCATTTCATAAAAATTCACCTCCAAGCACCATCTTATTTATCAATCTTTTGTATTTTAATATACAACATACCGATTTTATATATTCATTTTATTATAGCACAATATCGGCATAAAAATCAACCTGCATTTACAGGAAATCCGAATTTTTTTTCAAATTTTCAATAAATTCTTTCTCTTTTTCGGTAAGTTTTGCTCTATTAAGCATTCCACGGCGTTTTTTTAATGTATTTTTTATGGACATTTCCCGTTTCCACTCTGCAATAAGCTTATGATTTCCGCTTTGCAGAACCGCCGGAACTTCAACACCGTTCCAAACAGCGGGTCTAGTATACTGCGGATATTCCAAAAGTCCGTTATAATGGGACTCCTCCAAAAAACATTCATCGCTTGAAAGCACACCCGGAATAAGCCTTGCCACAGCATCCACGACAGCCATTGCCGCAATTTCGCCGCCGGTTAAAACATAATCACCTATGGAAATTTCGGCATCGACAATTTCATCCAAAATTCTTTGATCAACGCCTTCGTAATGACCGCACAAAATCACCATATGTTCTTTTTTCGCAAGGCTTTTTGCCTTGGATTGCCTAAAGGTTTCCCCTTGAGGCGACATATATATTGTATACGGTTTTTCTTCAACCTCACCGCATATATGATTATAAGCATCAAAAATAGGCTGAGCCTGCATAACCATACCGAGTCCGCCTCCGTAAGGATAATCATCAACTCTATTGTGCTTATTGTTTGCAAAATCACGAATATTGATATAATTCAGCGTAATTAAACCGCTTTTTTGCGCTCTCCCGATAATGCTCTGATTTAAAACACCTTCAAACATTTCCGGAAAAAGTGTCAAAATATCAATTCTCATCAATCTATCAATCCTTTTAAAGGCTCAATCAAAATAAGCCTTTCTTCAATATTAACCGATTTAACCACATCATCGATTACCGGTATCAAAATTTGCTTTCCTTCATCGCTTTTAACAGAATATACATCGTTTCCGCCGGTTTTGATAACATCATCAATCTTGCCCAAAGCCTGTCCGGCAACAGTTTCAACATTGCAGCCCAAAAGGTCACAGATATAGTATGTTCCCTCCGGAAGCTCTCCGAGCATTTCTCTTTCCACAAAAATGACCTTGTTTCTGTATTTTTCAGCCGTTTCGATTGTATCTATGCCCTCGAGCTTTAAAATAACAAAATTTTTGTGATATTTAACAGTTTGGATTGTATATTCACAATCGTCTATCAAAACAAAGTCCAAGTCTTCGAAAATGCACGGGTCATCGCACCACGGCATTATCTTAACCTCACCACGAAGTCCCCGAGTATTCACTATTTGTCCTATTTCAAGTAAATTATTCATAATAAATTCCTCATAAATTCAATTAAGAGGTTGCAAAATACAACCTCTTAATTTCCGGTTTACACTATTTCAACGGTAACTTTTTTATTCTCATGACTTGCAGCAGCCTTAACAACTGTTCTTATAGCTTTTGCAATTCTGCCTTGTTTACCGATAACTTTACCCATATCCTCTTCAGCAACATGGAGCTCTAAAACAACAGCACCGTCATTAACGGTTTCGGAAACAGAAACCGCCTCCGGATTTGTAACCATCGATTTTGCGATAAACTCTAAAAGTTCTATCATAATGTGTATCTCCGTTCCAAATAAAATTAGATGATACCCTTATTCTTCAAAAGACGCTTAACGGTATCTGTAGGCTGAGCACCGTTTGCAATCCACTTTGTAACCTTTTCGGCATCAACTTCAACCGTAGCGGGTTCTGTTAAAGGATTGTATGTTCCTACCTGTTCAATGAATCTGCCGTCTCTCGGATATCTTGAATCTGCAACAACAACACGATAAAACGGCGCCTTTTTAGCACCCATTCTTCTTAAACGAATTTTTACTGCCATAATTTAAAAACCTCCAAAAATATATAAATTTAATAATTTTTCTTTTGTTACATCGGGAATTTCATTTTTCCCATTCTTGCCAGCTTTTTGTTGGCTTTGCCGCCGGCAAACTGTTTCATCATTTTCTGCATTTGCTCGAACTGCTTTAAAAGTCCGTTAACCTCCGTCATGGAAGTTCCGCTTCCTTTTGCAATTCGCTCTTTTCGCTTCGGGGAAATTTTAACTCGGTTTTCCCTTTCTTCAACAGTCATTGACTGAATAATCGCCTCAATATGTTTAAATCGCTTATCGTCAAAATCAACGCCCTCAAGAGCCTTTGAATTAACGCCCGGAATCATCTTCAAAATTGACCCCAATGGACCCATTTTCTTCATCTGATTCATTTGACTTATAAAATCGGAAAAGGTAAAAGTTTGCGTCCGCATTTTCTTTTCAAGCTCAATTGCCGATTTCTCATCAAAAGCTTGCTCCGCTTTTTCGATAAGGCTTAAAACATCGCCCATTCCGAGTATTCTCGATGCCATTCTGTCCGGATGAAAAACCTCCAAATCTGTCAGCTTTTCGCCCATACCGCAGAATTTAATGGGTTTATTCGTAACGGCTCTTACGGAAATTGCCGCACCGCCTCGTGTATCACCGTCAAGCTTGGTCAAAACCACGCCGTCAATTTCAAGCTCCTTATTAAAGGTTTCCGCAACATTAACGGCATCTTGACCAGTCATTGCGTCTACAATCAATAAAATTTCATCGGGCTTGACCTCGGATTGAATATTCTTAAGCTCCTGCATAAGAGTTTCGTCAATATGCAAACGACCGGCTGTATCGATAATCAAAACATCATTGGAGTGAAGTCGTGCGTGTTCAACAGCTTTTTTTGAAATATCCACAACATCCGAGCTTCCCTCAATTGTAAAAACCGGAATATCAAGCTGCCCTCCGACCACCTGCAACTGCTTTATTGCGGCGGGACGATATACATCGCAAGCGCAAAGCAACGGTCTTTTTCCTTGCTTTTTAAGCAAGCCGCCAAGCTTTCCCGCAGTAGTTGTTTTACCCGCACCTTGAAGACCTGCCATCATAATTATCGTTGGCGATTTTGAACCCATTTTGATTTTTTCTTCTTTTTCGCCCATCAGCTTAACAAGCTCTTCATTAACAATTTTTATGACCTGCTGCGCCGGAGTCAATGATTCCATAACCTCCGCCCCGACAGCACGCTCGGAAACTGTTTTTATAAAATCTTTAACGACACGGAAATTAACATCTGCTTCCAAAAGAGCCAGTTTAACTTCACGCATCGCATCTTTAAGGTCTTTTTCACTAACTTTACCTTTTCCTCGAAGCTTCTTAAAAGCACCTTGAAGCTTATCCGACAAACTTTCAAAAGCCATAGTTTCCTTCCTTTCTAAAAACTGTCGTTTATATCAATTACCGCATTTTCGATATATGCAAGTTTTTTGCTTATTTCTTCCGAAATATCACACTTTTTAATACCCGAAACCGCATTATTTATATTTTCCAGCTTGCTTTTTACACCCAAAAAGCGTCGGCAAAGACCTAACT
>CAZTEA010000120.1:0-4467 GCA_964612315.1 uncultured Oscillospiraceae bacterium
ATAATACTTTTAAACATTATCATTATACGAGACACCTTTATGCCGCCGCCGGTGCTTCCCGCACAAGCTCCGATAAACATAAGTCCCACCAAGACGGTTTTAGAAAACTCCGGCCAGAGGTTAAAGTCTACCGTGGAATATCCCGTGGTTGTTATAATCGCCCCTACCTGAAAGGCGCTGTGTCTTATGTTTTCGCTTAATGAGCCGTAAAGTTCTTTGCAGTTTACGGCAATCATCACAATTGCTGCAAGGATAATCAGCAAATACACTTTTGCCTCCGACGACCCTGCGGCAAGCTTGAACTTTCTTACCAAAATCAGATAGTATACGGAAAAATCAATTCCGAAAAGAATCATAAATATTGTGATTACCCATTGCTGATACGCCGTATAGTCCGCAAGTCCCGAGCCTTTGATTGCAAAGCCGCCCGTTCCCGCCGTTCCGAAGGTGAGAGTTAAAGCGTCAAAAAGCTCCATTTTTCCGATAAGGAGCAAAATTATCTGCAAAATCGTCATTCCCATATAAATAAGGTATAAAATTTTCGCCGTGGAGCGAACCTTTGGCACAAGCTTGCTTACGGACGGCCCCGGGGATTCGGCTTTTACCAAATACATATTATCGCCGCCCGAAAGGGGCAAAAGCGCCACCAAAAATACAAGCACACCCATTCCGCCTATCCAATGGGTGAAGCTTCTCCAAAACAAAAGGCTTTTGGGAAGAGCCTCCACATCGGTTAAAATCGACGCTCCCGTTGTGGTAAAACCCGACGCCGTTTCAAACACAGCATCGATAAAATTCGGGATATACCCCGAAATAAAAAAGGGAATTGCCCCGAAAATACTGAGCACAATCCAGCAAAGGGCAACCGTTACAAAACCCTCTTTGGCAAACATAGTCTTTTTCTTCGGACCTTTTAGAGAAATCAAAAAGCCCGCCGCAAGGCATATTCCTATGCTTATAAGCAATATGGGAATCATTTCCGTCTCGCCGTAGCAAACGGCACAAATCAAGGGAAGAGCAAGACACATAGCTTCGATTTTCAGAGTCCAGCCGATTATATACCCAATAACACCGTAATTCATAATTCAAAAACTTCCTCTATTTCAAAATATCGCTTATATCCTTAAAGCCTGTGTGACCGGTTACCACAATAACCGTATCGCCCACCGAAATGGTATCGTTACCTCTGGGAAGCATAACATTTTGCTCTCTTGTTATGCAGGCAATCAAAACATTCTCTTTTATATTAAGCTCGCCCAAGGTTTTGCGTGTAACCTCCGACTCTTCTTTTATTCTGAACTCCAAAGCTTCTGCCTTGTCGTTTAAAATCAAATGGACGGTTTCTATGTCGCTTCCGATTGAATTGTTTGTAGCACGGACAAACTTAACTATGTTCTCCGCCGTTATGTCTTTGGGATGAATTATTGTGCCCATATCCAACCCCTCGATAACATCTTCGTATTCCGCTCGGTTCACAACAGTTATCACCTTACCGTCGTTCATATTTTTGGCATAGAGGGAGAGCATTATATTCTCCTCGTCTATATTTGTCATAGACACAAAGGCGTCCATTTTGTCAAGCCCTTCCTCCAAAAGGACACGGTTTTCCGTACCGTCGCCGTTGATGATTACGGCTTTGGGTAAAAGCTCACAAAGCTCGTCACAGCGCTTGCTGTCTTTCTCCACGATTTTGACATCAATTCCGTTGCGGAGCAAAAGGCTCGCCAAATAGTAAGCCGTGTTGCCGCCGCCAACCAGCATTGCATTTTTTACTCTGTTGGTTTTCACGCCGATTTTCTTAAAAAACTGCGCACCGTTTTCGATTGAGGCAACAATACTGATATCATCCCCCTCTTTTAAGACGAAATCGCCACCGGGGATAAAGGCTTTGTTCCCTCTTTCAACACCGCAGACCAAAACATCGCAATTGAGCCGTGAACCCATTTGGGCAAGGCTTAAATTATGAAGAACCGAGTTTTTGCCGATTCGAAGCTTTAGAATTTCCACTCTGCCTTTGGCAAAGGTATCTATTTGAATTGCCGAAGGCAGTCTTAAAATTCGGGAAATTTCCCGTGCCGCCGCACGCTCGGGATTGATTATCATCGCAAGCCCCAAATCCTCTTTAAAAAGATTTAAAGCCTTTCTGTATTCAGGCTTTCTGACTCTGGCAATGGTTTTGCAGTTGCCCATTTTCTTGCCCATAAGGCACGCCAGAAGATTGACCTCGTCGGACCCGGTTACGGCAATAAGAATGTCGGAATTTTCAACTCCCGCCTCCGAGAGAATGTCGATATTCGTTCCGCTTCCCACAATGCCCATAACATCGCACTTGTTCATTGTATCCGTTACCATACTTCGGCGGACATCCACAACCGTTATGTCATGTTCCTTTTCCTGACTGAGCTGGATTGCAAGCTTTTTTCCGACCTTGCCGCAGCCCACAATGGTTATATTCATTTTAACATCGCCTCTATCTTTTTAATACGGTTAAATTATACCAAAGCCCTTAATATTTGTCAATCAGTCTTTACATCATTTTACATAAATTTTATAAATACTCCTCGCCCCATTTACAGAGCTCCAAAACGACGGTCACAAGCGCCCTTCCCTTTTCCGTAAGGGAATACTCCACCCCGGGCGGAATTTCGCAGAACTGCTCCCGTTTTACAATTTCGTACTTCTCCGGCTCCCGAAGAGTCATTGTAGGCATTGTTCCCGTTATTTTCGGCAGCGTCCTTTTAAGCTTGTCGGCGGCATTGCAAAAGGACATCCTGACGCTCAGGAACTTTCAGAGGCGGCTGAATTTTTCGGCAATATAATAAACAGTTGACAAATTTTCGTTCAAGTTATATAATAAAGCTATACAAGGTGTTTTTTAAAAGGAGATTGGCGCAATGATTTACACCCTGACACCCAATCCGTCTTTGGACTTTGTAACTCGCCTTTGCGATTTTTCCGTGGGGGAGATTAACCGTTCAACAGAGGATTTTTTCAGTATCGGCGGCAAGGGAATAAATGTTTCCCGTGTGCTGAAAAATTTGGAGGTTTCTTCCGTTGCATTGGGATTTTGCGGCGGATTTACGGGGGATATCATAAAGCACAATCTTGACAAATCGGGAATTTCGCACGATTTTGTTCCGCTTTCCCGCAGAAATTGCCGAATTAACATAAAAATTAAGGCACAGTCGGAAACGGACATCAATGCAAAAGGGCCTGAGATTACAAACGAGGACAAGGCTGCTCTTTTTGAGAAAATCGGCGCTCTTAGCAGCGAGGATACTCTTATTCTTTCGGGTTCTGTTCCGCCGGGTCTTGACAGTAATTTTTACGGTGAGATTTTAAGCTTAACTGCCGAAAAATCCGTTAAAGCCGTGGTAGACGCCGAGGGCGACCTTCTTTTAAGCTCCTTAAAATACCGACCCTTTTTGGTTAAACCGAATCTTTCCGAACTTGAGGGGATTTTCAAAAAACCTCTTAATTCTCATGAAGAAATTTCAGAATGCGCAAAGGAGCTTATTTCGCTTGGCGCAGAGAATGTTTTGGTCTCCATGGGAGGGGACGGAGCGGCGCTTTTCACCCGAGATGGGGACAAAATCTTCTGCGGCGCACCATGCAAAAAGACCGTGAACACCACCGGGGCGGGAGATTCCATGGTGGCAGGCTTCGTTTTCGGTTTTGCTTGGAAACAGGATTTATCCTTTGCCCTTAAAATGGGCATTTGTGCCGGAAGTGCAAGTGCTTTTTCCGACACTCTTCCCGAAAAGGACGAAATTTACGGTTTATATAATCAATTTTTTGTATAGTCATGCATTCCGCATTTGCGGTGAGTTCAGCTTAATATAAGACAGGCACAGCGAAAGCTGTGCCTGTCTTATTGTCTTCAATTTCGAGCTTAACAAAGTGACGGGTAAAACTCGATGTTTTACCCGTCTTGATGTATTTTACATTTCGAACAAGGAGATTTGACTGGTTTCGGGGAGACCGTCCAGACAGCCGTTTTCAGCCAAAGTTTCCATTACGCTTTTGTTGACCTTGGCACGGTTTTTAAGGTCCTCCCGTGAGATAAACTCACCGTTTTCCCTTGCCTGCATTATACTCTCCGCCGCCGCAGTTCCGACCCCGGCAAAGGCATTTAGGGGAGGAAGAATTTTCCCGTCCACCTTTTTGAACTTGCTTGCGTGGGATTCGTAAATGCTTACCGGCAGAAATTCAAAGCCCCTTTGATACATTTCGTGAACCAGCTCCATTATTGTATACAGGCTCTTTTCCGTAGCGGAAAGGGTTTGAGCGTGCTTGAGCTTCTGCATTTCCGCAACCAAAACCCCGTCGCCACGAGTCATAATTGCCGCATCGAAAAGGTCAGCTCTTACTGTGAAGTAGGCAATGTAAAATTCAATGGGATAGTGAACCTTAAAATACGCCACACGAAATCCCATCATTACATAAGCCGCCGCATGAGCCTTGGGG
>CAZTEA010000121.1:0-4415 GCA_964612315.1 uncultured Oscillospiraceae bacterium
CCATGTGCATGGGACTCGGCTGCAACGCCGCCGGAGTAGTCGGTTGCCGAATAATTGATTCTCCCAGAGAAAGAATTATTGCCATTCTCACAAATTCGCTTATTCCTTGCAACGGAAGGTTCCCGATGATAATTTCCGTTATTACAATATTTTTTGCCGGAAATTTTGCGGAAAAAGGCACGATTATCTCCTCTCTTGGGCTTACACTTGTTATAGCCCTCGGAATTTCCCTCACATTTCTACTGTCAGCCCTTTTATCCAAAACATTTCTTAAAGGAGAAGCCTCTTCATTTACCATGGAGCTTCCGCCTTACCGCAAACCGCTGATTTTTAAAACCCTAACCCGTTCAATTTTCGACAGAACATTGTTTGTTTTGGGGCGTGCGGTAGCAGTGGCAGCACCCTCAGGTTTACTTATTTGGATTATGGCAAATGTTACTGTTTGCAACGAGACTCTGCTTTTTTATTGCTGTCACTTTTTAGACCCCTTGGGGAATATCATGGGACTTGACGGTGTTATGCTTATGGCATTTATTTTAGGGTTTCCCGCAAATGAAATCGTTATGCCTATTGCCGTTATGGCATATATGTCCGGCGGAACTCTGTCGGACATTTCAAATCTTTCTTATCTTAAAGAGCTTCTTTGTGCCAACGGCTGGACTTGTATCACAGCAATTTGCACCGTAATATTTTCCTTGGTTCATTTTCCGTGTTCCACAACAGCCATAACCGTTTACAAAGAAACAAAAAGCATAAAATGGACGGTTTTATCAATCGCACTTCCCACGCTTTTGGGTATGCTTCTTTGCATCTTTATAAACTTTATCGGCAAACTTATTATATAAAAATATCCCCTTAACAAATCAATGTTAAGGGGATAAAATTTCTATTTTTCTATTTCACCGTAAGAACAATACCTGCGGGAACGCCCATAACCGATGCCTTAAAGCAAGCATTGCCCTCATAAATGTTTGCTCCGAGATTATATTTAATCTCTTTGCTTCCTCTGTAAGCAGAGCCGTCTCTTTCTCCCTCTGCTGTAATAACCATTACATATTCGCTCATATTGGAAGTAATCTTAGTCTTTCTTATAAAGCCCTGAACCGATGTGCCATCTCCGTTGCCGTAGGTTTTCCCGTTGGCGCTGTAAGAATAATCCTCCGTGTAAAGCTTAACCGTAGAGCCCTCATCAGCATCAACCTCACCAATATAATTAAAAGTCATTCTTCCTGTTAGAATTGTACTTCCGTTTTTAACATAACCTCCGTTTGATGCATCTATAACGGCATTTTTAAGGCAAGCATTTTTTTCGATTTCTACAACTTCTCCGCCTACCAAAACTCTTACATCATTATTTGCATCAAATTCACCGGTTATAACATTTGGAATACCGCTGAATTTAATAATCAGTTTAGCGGGAGACTCAACTTGGTCACCGCCTATTATAATAGCTATTGTGCCCTCAAAATCTTCCGCAACCTTAAATTTGAATACACCATTTGAAACCGCTTGATCAAGCCCTACAATCGGATTTGTGTTTTCATTCACGAAAAGTGGGAAATTCTCCAAAGTAGACCCGTCAACTACTTTATACGCAACCATAGTAGCTTGAGCCCCTTTAAGGGCATCATAAGTAATCGAAACCGACATCTCTTTCGCATCGGGCGTTGCCGACGCATTTTCAACACTTGTCGCCGAAACTGCTGTGCAAAGCATACAAAGTGCCATAAAAATTCCAATAAGTTTTTTCACGCCATTTCTCTCCTTTTAAGAATCTTGTTAATTTTGATGAGAGTATCCCCACAATACAAAATCAGCCTTTAAAACTCCTCATCCTCAAAAGAAAAGATTTTTGTGAAAAATCTCATCAACCTAAGTTACATCGAAATCATTCCGACAATAACCTAAATATATCTTAACAAATTTTTGTTCGTTTGTCAACACATCTCTTCGCAAAATTACGATTTATATAAAAATACCCCCTTAACAAATCAATGTTAAGGGGATAAAATTTCTATTTTTCTATTTCACCGTAAGAACAATACCTGCGGGAACGCCCATAACCGATGCCTTAAAGCAAGCATTGCCCTCATAAATGTTTGCTCCGAGATTATATTTAATCTCTTTGCTTCCTCTGTAAGCAGAGCCGTCTCTTTCTCCTTTACTAAAACAAACCTTGCAAAACGCAAGGTTTGTTTTAGTCTTATACCAATATTTTTTTGATTTCGTCCTTTGGCTTAAATCCCACAAATTTATCCGCCTTTATGCCGTCTTTGAAAAGTATAACCGTCGGAATACTCACTATATTATACTTTAAAGCAAGCTCACCCTCGTCGTCCACATTAACCTTCCCTACCTTAATTTTGCCCTCATACTCCTTGGCAATTTCTTCGATTACGGGAGCCAGCATTCTGCAAGGACCGCACCAGCTTGCCCAAAAATCCACCAAAACAGGTATTTTTGAGTTCAAAACCTCCTGCTCAAAATTATCCGCTCTTAAAATTATTTCGCTCATTTCAGTCCTCCTTACTTTGATTTGTAATAAAGCATACAATGACAATATCCTTCGAACTCAGGGTCGGCAATTTGCTTTTTAAACTCGCTGCACATACATTTTGTACTTTCGTTTCTCTCTGTGCGGCAGGGGCAATAGCCGCCGGTTCTTTTAAGACCCTCTTTAACGGTTTTAACCATTTCTTCGTCCGAATTAAGTTTCACCGTCATACTTTTACTCCTTTCGTTCATCGATACCTACATATTTTTGCTTATCTTTTACATTTATATACGCAGGACGAATTATTTTGCCGTTATTTTGAATTTCTTCAATTCTGTGCGCACTCCACCCCGCAATTCTGGCAATTGCAAATATCGGCGTATACAGTTCGTACGGAAGATTAAGCATTTTATAAATAAGTCCCGAATAAAAATCCACATTAGGGCTTACACCTTTATAAATTTTGCGCTTGTTCGCAATAATTTCGGGCGCCATTTTTTCAACCGTTTCATAAAGGAAGAAATCATCACAGCCTTTTTCCATTGCCAATTCCTTGGCGCACACCTTTAATATGTCCGCTCTCGGGTCAGACTTTGAATAAACAGCGTGCCCCATTCCGTATATAAGACCTCGGTGGTCAAATTCCTCTTTGTTCACAAGCTTCTGAAGGTATTCTTCAATTTCTTTTTCGCTTCGTGTATCGATTTTATTTTTCATATCATCGAACATTTGAACAACCTTTATATTGGCTCCGCCGTGGCGAGGACCTTTAAGAGAACCCAATGCCGCCGCAACCGATGCGTAAGTGTCCGTTCCCGAGGATGTTACAACATGGGTTGTAAAGGTTGAATTGTTACCTCCTCCGTGTTCCGCATGGAGCACCAAGGCAAGGTCAAGAATTTTCGCCTCCGTATCGGTATATCTTCCCTCTCCTCTTAAAAGATGCAAAATATTTTCCGCTGTTGAAAGCTCCTTTTTCGGATAATGAATTCTGAGACTTTTATCCAAGTGATAATGTCTGAACGAATGATAACAATAAACCGAAAGCAAAGGAAAAACAGATATCAAAAACAAGCTCTGCCTTAAAACATTTTCAATAGATGTGTCTTCGGGATTTTGGTCGTAGGTATAAAGAGCCAAAACACATCTTGACAGCATATTCATCATATTGTCGCCGGGCGCTTTTAAAATCATATCGATAACAAAGTACGGCGGCAAGGTTCTGTAACCCGCCAGCGTTTCTCTGAACTTTTCCAACTCATCCTTGTTCGGAAGCTTGGAAAACAGCAAAAGATACACGGTTTCCTCGAAACCGAATCTGTTGTCCTTTCTGAAGCCGGAAACCAAATCACGAACATTATATCCTCTGTAATAAAGCTCGCCTTCGCAAGGAATGTCTTCACCGTCTTGATTTGTTTCCTTAGCTTTTATATAAGAAATTTCCGTAAGTCCTGTAACAACACCGTTACCGTCTAAGTCACGCAAACCTCTTTTAACATTATGTTCCTGATACATCTGTGGTTCAATCCTGTTATTATCGCAGGAAATTTTTGCCAATTCTTTAATATACGGAGTAATTTCCGAATGAGACTTTTGCATAATCAAGCAACCTCCTTATATACAATCGTAATTTATTTCGTTTACCGCCCTATCACGGCAAAATCAAGTTTCCTTCATAACTGTCTCTGATATTAGTGTATGATTTAGATGCCGCAAATTCATTTTACCGGAAGCAAAAATGCTTACAAGGCATTTTGCGACGCAGTCAATTGACTCATAGCGTTCTCACGACCGCAAAAGCCGTTAGGCTTTAAAAATTTTATGCAATAAAATTCTGCCATGCGTCAATTATATCACAAATACATGTTTTCGGCAATATATTTACTTGAATTTCCTTTTGATTTATTTTAAACCCGATTTT
>CAZTEA010000122.1:0-4402 GCA_964612315.1 uncultured Oscillospiraceae bacterium
GCATTAATATGCCCGAAATCCACAGCCGGGATAAACCGTTCGTCCACTCTGCATAGAGTGCAAACCTCCTCGATTGTTCCCAATTGTTTAACCTTACCCATAGTTTCCGGGCAAATATTTATATGTCCTAAGCCGTTTTCGTCTGCCGCCTTTACAGCTTTTATTAAAGTATCTTCAGCAAGAGCAAGTGCTTCTTTCCGTGTTATCTTTCCGCACGACCCCGAATGAACCACAATGCGCTTGGCTTTCATAACATCGGCAACCGCCAACGTATCCAAAATATATTTTATGCTTTTCTCCCGTTTTTCTTCTTCGGTTGACGAGAGGCTTATAAAATAAGGAGCATGAACCGACAGAGATATTCCTTCTTTTTCCGCTTCTTCACCGATTTTCCGTGCGGAATCCTCAGAAATCTTTATGCCCTTTCCGCATTCATATTCATAAGCCGAAAGTCCTTTTGCCTTAATCCATTTGGGGCTTGAAAGTGTTGATCTGTAGCCTTCTTCGTAAAATCGCTCACAATTGCCTCCGGGACCGAATTTTGCTAACATACAACACCTTTCTTTCTCCGCTTTTTCGGAAGAATTATTTTCTCGAAAATACGCTTGAATTTAATGAATTTACCCTCATTTTCGGAAATTTGTTCAATTAAAATCGTGAACATTCCCGACATATTGCCGCCCAGCATATCCGTAAAAAGCTGATCTCCGACCATAGCGGTTTCACACGGAGATACACCCATTTTGCGGCAAATCTCTTTTAAATTTTTTGTAAGAGGCTTTTTTGCTTTGGGTAAAAAACCGATATTTAACTCTTTGGCGAAATTTTCAACTCTTCCTTTATTGTTATTGGAGGCAATATATGAAACAAATCCCATTTCAGCAATGTTTTCAAACCAGCGCTTAACCTTTTCATCCGGAAGCGGGGTATCGTATGTAACAATTGTATTGTCTACATCAAAAATAAACGCTTTTACTCCGAGCCGTGAAAGTCTTTTTAAATCAATTTCGTAAATAGATGTTTCATATAGCCTTGGCTTAAAAAATTTTTTCATAAATTCTCCTTAAATATCAGTTTCGATTCCAACGGGAGGGGTTTTAAAAACCGAGTTGTATATTTCCCGAAATTTGTCAGCGGTAAGCTTTCCGTCATATAAATTTATACCGTGCAAAGCCGCAAGATTATCATTGTAATCTTTCAGCTTATAAACGACAAAATTCGCCGAATTGTAATCGTAATGAGTAACAATCGGCACAAAAACGGCATTCACCGATTTTTTATCGCCTTTTAAGCTGAATTCAAGCTTCGCCATACCACCCAACAGATTTTTGGTTTCCTTTTGCCTTGACACAAAGTTTCCCAGCGAATAAAAAACCACGCATTCATTACCGTTTTCGCTTTCTATCTTTTCGCAAGGCTCGATAACATGAGGATGAGAGCCGACAATCGCATCCGCACCCCACTCACACATATTCACAGCAAGTTCTTTTTGCTCCGCCGACGCACTCATTTGATATTCGTTTCCCCAATGAGGAAAAACAACCACAAAATCAACGCTGTCACGAACGGATTTTATATCATTTTCAATATTTTTTGCATCAAGAAGATTAACCATATACGCCTTATCTTCGGGAAGCGGAATTCCGTTTGTGCCATATGTGTAATTGAGCAAAGCGAATTTTATACCGTTTCTCTCTATTATCTTGACGCGGGCCTGCTCTTTTTGACTTTTATTGATTCCCAGTACCGTGATTTGAGGATAGTTTTCCCAAAACGCCAGTGTTCTTTCTATCCCCTCCGTATTTCTGTCCATAATATGATTTGAGGCATGAAGCACAACATCAAATCCCATATTTACAAGGGTTCTGCCCACATCTTGAGGCGAATTAAAGAGCGGATATCCCGAAAGTCCCAATTCTTCGCCGCCGAGGACGGTTTCCTGACCGATAACGGCAATATCCGCACTTTCGATATCCTCCGCAATATTTGAAAATATATGCGAATAATCATAGCTTCCGTCTGCCGTTCTTCCGTCTCTTACAACAGGCATATGCATAAGATTGTCCCCTACAACCGTCATGGTAGCGGAAACATCTTTTACCTCAGTTTTTATCGGTTCACCGCTCGTCTTGCTTTCTTGCTTTTCGCTTTGACAAGCACTAAAAACCGCAAAACAACACAAAACAAGCGCCAAAAACCTAATTTTTCTCAATTTTTTCATAATATTTAAGCCAGCTTGGCTTTTACGATTTCGTTTATCATTTTGCCGTCTGCTCTGCCCTTTGTTTTCGGCATAACGGCAGCCATGATTTTGCCCATATCCTTCATGGAAGTTGCGCCGACCTCCTCCATTGCCGAGATAACAATTTCTTCAAGCTCTTCTCTTGTAAGCTGCTTCGGAAGGTAAGCAAGCAAAATTTCAATTTCACGATTTATATCCGCAATAAGGTCTTCACGACCACTCTTTTCATATTCGGGAAGAACATCACGACGGCGTTTAAGTTCTTTTGCGATAACATCTATGATACCGTTATCGTCAAGCTCTGCCTTATTATCCTTTTCGAACTGCAAAATTGCGGAACGAATCATTTGAACTGTATTCTTTCTGATAACATCCTTTTCTTTCATTGCCTCTTTAAGGTCATCCATAAGTTTTTCTTTAAGTGACATAAATTTATCCTCCTTTGAATTACAACAAAGCCGCCTTTGATTAAAAGGCGGCTTTTATCGTTTATTTAATTATTTGAATTTGCGTTTTCTTGCAGCCTCTGATTTCTTCTTGCGTCTTACGCTGGGCTTCTCATAATGTTCTCTCTTTCTAACTTCGGAAAGAACTCCAGCCTTAGCGCATGAACGCTTAAATCGACGAAGCGCACTGTCTAACGATTCATTATCTTTAACTCTGATTTCAGCCATTATCGATTTCCCTCCCTCCAAAATAACATTGGGATAGTGGATTATTTAAGTCAAAACTCAATTGTCAAAAATTCTACCTGTATATTATAACTTTTTTTTAAACCAATGTCAAGCAATAATGCAAAAAAATTTTTTCTTTTCTTGTTTTTTGTTATTTTGAAGGATTTTTTATCATTTTTCGGAGAGTTTCAACAGCCATGGAAAGTCCGCCGACTCGGTCTATTACGCCCCATTCTACCGCTTCTTCGCCGAACAGCACCGTTCCCACATCATTGGCGATTTTATCCGTTGCCATAAGAAGTTTCGAAAATTTCTCCTCCGTTATATTTGAATGGGAAACCACAAAATTCATAATCCGCTCTTGAATTTTATACAGATAATCAAACATTTGCGGAACTCCGATAATTGTTCCGCTTAAACGCACGGGATGAATCGTCATCGTTGCCGATGGAACAATAAAAGAGCAATCCGCCGAAACCGCAAGAGGAACTCCGATACTGTGTCCTCCGCCCAAAACCAAAGACACCGTCGGCTTTTTCATACTTGCAATAACCTCGGCAATTGCAAGTCCCGCTTCAATATCACCGCCCACGGTATTTAAAATTACCAAAAGTCCTTTTATGCTATCATCTTCCTCAACCGATACAAGCTTTGGTAAAATATGCTCATATTTTGTTGTTTTTGTTTCCGCTGGCAATGTACTGTGCCCTTCTATTTGACCTATTATGCTTATGCAGAAAATTTTTCCCTCTTTATTTTCCACTTCAACTCCGCCAAAATCCTTTATATCTTCATATTCCTGATTTGATTTTTCTTCATCAGACATCATATCACACCCTTTTTCGGTTTATTATTTGCGGTAATTACAAAAATATTCTTGATAAATAATGATTGGTATGTTATAATAAACGCAATAGTAGCAGAAAAGCGACAGCTTTTCGTAGATGCGTTTATTGAAACGGGGTGAAGCAAGCCGATTTGCGCCTTGCGCCTACAATACATTTTTTCATATTCATTTTAGGAGGTAGACAGTATGCCGATTAAAGTTTCGGATAATTTACCCGCAATAGAAATTTTAAATCAAGAAAATATATTTGTAATGACAGAAAAGAAGGCGATGACTCAAGATATCCGCCCTCTTGAAATTGTCATTTTAAATCTTATGCCCATCAAAATAACAACTGAAACACAGCTTCTTCGTGTTCTCGGAAATACACCGCTGCAGATAAATGTTTCTTTTATGCACACAAAAACGCATCTTTCCAAAAACACATCAAAAAGCCATATTGAAACATTTTATTGCACCTTTGATGAAATCCGCCACAAAAAGTTTGACGGACTTATCATTACCGGTGCACCGGTTGAAACTATGGAGTTTGAAGATGTTGATTATTGGGAAGAGCTTTGCGAAATTATGAAATGGTCAAAAACAAATGTCACTTCAACCTTTCATATTTGCTGGGGCGCTCAAGCCGCGCTCTATTAT
>CAZTEA010000123.1:0-4389 GCA_964612315.1 uncultured Oscillospiraceae bacterium
GTATGACGATAATCCCGACGATATTTCGGTTCCGAATCTTCTTCGTCAAAGTCTTGAACTTATTTCAAGATTTCCAACCATGATTGCGTACGCTTATGCGGCAAAGCAGCATTATTTCAACGAAAAAAGTTTGGTGCTTCATAACTCCAACCCGGAGCTTTCAACGGCGGAAAACTTTTTCTACTTAACCCGTCCCAATCACAAGTTCAAGCCTATTGAAGCAAAAATTTTGGATCTCGCTTTAATGCTTCACGCAGAACACGGCGGCGGCAATAACTCGGCTTTTGCCATTCGTGTCCTTTCCTCTTCAAATACCGATACCTATTCCGCCATTGCGGCCGGGGTCGGGGCTCTTAAAGGGCCGAAGCACGGCGGTGCAAACCAGCATATGATGAGTCAGATGGAGGAAATCAAGAAAAATGTTTCCGATTGGGAAGACGAAGACGAGGTTAAAGAATATCTTTGCAAAATTCTCCGCAAGGAAGCAGGCGACAAGTCAGGTCTTATTTACGGTGTCGGTCATGCATTTTATTCCCTCTCAGACCCCAGAGCCGTGGTTTTGGAAGGCTGTGCAAAAGCATTGGCACAGGATACGGACAATATGAAGGAATACAACCTTTATGCCTCTGTGGCAAAGCTTGCAAGCCAAGCCTTTGCCGAAGTCAAAGGCACAACCGTACCCATGCCCATAAATGTTGACTTTTATTCCGGATTTATATATAAAATGCTTAATATTCCCGCCGACCTTTATACTCCTCTCTTTGCAATGGCAAGAGTTGTGGGTTGGTGCGCTCACAGAATTGAAGAGGTTATGACCGGCGGCAAAATTATTCGTCCGGCATACAAGAGTGTTGTAGCACGCAGCAACTATGTGCCCATTGACAAAAGATAAATTTTATCGTAAAATATTGTAACCTTCAGGGATTGGTGAAAATCCATACCGGTGGTAAAGCCCACGAGCCTTTTTGGTTGATTTGGTGAAATTCCAAAGCCGACGGTTAAAGTCCGGATGAGAGAAGTATTTTATTTTCATTGGCATAAAACCCTGAGGAAGCGCTTTCCTCGGGGTTATTTTTTTGGAGGTGTCCTTATGAATACTAAAAAAATTGTTAAAATTGCGGCTCTTTCGGCAATTGCCGCCCTGCTTCAGCATATGGCATGGTTTTTCCCGAAAGTCGGAGGCTTTTTGGATATTGAAATTTCAGATTTTCCCGCAATCATTGCCTCTTTTGCCATGGGTCCCCTTGCGGGGATTTTAACCGAGCTTATAAAGAACATTCTTCATCTTCCCTTTACCACAACGGGATATGTGGGGGAATTTGCAAATTTCGCAGTAAACGGGATTTTTGTTTTGGTTTCGGGTTTAATTTACAGCTACAACTTTCATTTTTCAAGATGTGATAAATATTGCATTTCACTCGGTGTAAAAAAGCGTCGGGAAAAAACAAAAAAAGGAGCGATTGCGGCACTTCTTTGCAGCACGGTTTTTATGACCGCAGCCGCAATGCTTACAAACCGCTTTATTATGCTCCCCCTCTTTAATCTGCCGCCGCAAACTTATTGGCCGACGGTTTTCCTCTTTATTACTCCCTTTAACTTTGCAAGAGGCGCTGTTTTATCCCTTTTAACCTTTGTATCTTACAAAAAATTGCGAACACTTTTAAAATAGCCTTTACAATCTATCTCCTTACATAAATTTGTTTTTTATTCATAGAATTATATTAACAAATCCATAAAGGAGATAGATTTTATGTTTGCAAAATACTGCACGGCGGTTTTTCTTTCGATTACGCTGATGTTCTCCCAAATATTCGGGACGGAATCCACCCAGGTAAACACCGATGTTTCCGCCGAAATTGTTACGGCACCGTCAGCAATTCTCATGGAGCAGACCACCGGTCAAGTTTTATATGAGCTTAAGCCCGATACAAAAATGCCCATTGCTTCCGTTACAAAAACCATGACAATTCTTCTTATAATGGAAGCGATAGACAGCGGAAAAATCAAATACAGCGATATGGTGTCAACAAGTGAACACGCTGCCTCCATGGGTGGTTCTCAGGTGTTTTTGGAGGTTGGCGAACAACTTTCCGTAGACGAAATGCTAAAAGCCATCGCAGTCTCCTCCGGGAACGACGCCGCCGTTGCCATGGCGGAATATATTTCGGGAACAGAAACCGCCTTTGTGGATCAAATGAACAAAAAAGCCAAGGAGCTTGGCGCCGTCAACACGCATTTTATCAATTGCAACGGACTTAACGAAACCGAGGAGCATTACAGCACGGCTCGTGATATCGCCATTATTTCCTCCGAACTGCTCCGCCATAAGGATATTGAAAAATACCTGACAATCTGGATGGACACCATAAGAAACGGAAAGTTCGGTCTTTCAAACACAAATAAGCTTATCCGCTTTTACGACGGTGCAAACGGAATAAAAACAGGTTCAACAAGTGTTGCAAAATATTGCCTCTCCGCCTCGGCAAAGAGAAACAATATGCAGCTCATTGCCGTTGTTTTGGGGGCGCCGTCTTCTTCTCAGCGATTTTCAAGCGCTTCAAAGCTTTTGGATTACGGCTTTGCAAATTATGCCCTTGCCGATAATTCATCGTATAATATAGAGCTTCCGAAAATTCCGATAAAGGGCGGAACAGCGGATTTTGCGGAGACAAAAATTTCGGGATCGTTAAACGCAATCGTCAAAAAAGGCAATCAAAACAAGATTACCGTAAAAGTAAAAACGAAGGATACCTTGTCCGCTCCCGTAAAAAAAGGCGAAAAAGTAGGCGAAGCCACCTTTTGTATAGGAAATGAGATTCTTTTAAAAAGAGATGTAATTATCAAAAGCGATGTTCCCAAAATCAAACTCGGTCAAATATTTTTAAACTGTCTTAAAGAATGGGCAACCTTACAATAAAAAGGATGCCCCGAGCATCAGAACTTGCTTCGACTTTCAACAATCAGCTCGCCTTTGCATCATCTTTTATAATCCGTAAAACGAAGAAAAGTCCGGCAAATCCGGACTTTTCGACATTTTGAAAGCATTTTTATTCATTAAATTCTATAAAAACAGGTCTTTCGTTAGGATTAGTATTCGGCGAATGAAGAGAAATCATCGTTTTCCCCTCTTTTGTTTTAAACAACATTCCGTGTCCGCCGTCTTTTTCAAATAAAAGCTTTTTATCAATCGACCATTCACCTCGCACACTTCCGCTTTGAGAAGTGGAAGCGGCAAGCACATAATTACCTTTTGAAAAGCTTGACCATAAAGATTTCAATTTCCCGTCAGAGGATTTATACAAATACGGTCCGTCGGTAACATAACAAAGATGATCATTATAGTGCGCCATTGCACCGCCCCAATCTTTTGTGTTTAACGGAGAAACCCACTCGGCATCTCCCGCTCTCCATAAGAAAAACGGCTCTCCGACACTTTTGGCCAAATCCTTTGAAAGCTCAACCCCCCACACCTCTCCGTTGTAAATTTGAGCCCATTCATGGCAAAAAACAACATACGGAGTATCATTTTCAATATAAAGCGTTCCGTCCAAACATTCCCAATCAAGCGGCGTTACACGCTGATTGAGAACCTTAAAAGTCCCGTCCGGTGTATCGGATACCAAAATTGATGTTCCACGGCACAAATCATCGGCTTTAAAACTTGCAAGCATATAAAATTTTTCGTTGTAGAAATGCACTTCGGGTGCCCAAAAATTTTTAGTTCCCCAAAAATTCTCCAAAGCTTCAAAAACAACTTTAGGTTCACTCCAATTTTCCAAATCGTCGCTTACATATACATCAAATCCAAGCTGTTCTCCTACTCGTGAACCGTACATATAATATTTATTCCCGTGCAAAAGTACAAACGGATCTCGAATATTTATTTCGTTTAATTTCATTTTCCCCTCCAAAACTTAAATTTATTATATTTTAGCACACTAACACAAAAAAGTAAACATAAAATCACAATTTCGACAGGCTTTTTCTTTTGGCTTTCGTCCGCATATAGATGCAACTATTTATTATTCTTCGCAGTATTTATCGACGAAATTAACATTCGCTTGATTTCAAGACAATCATCAATCAAAGATTCTCCTAATTCATCGGTCAGTAATCCCGATTTAATACGTAATCTCAACCAATATTCGGTTTCTGCGGTTGCTTTTCTGTGACTGTTGCATTTATTATATCATATAATTTCAAAATTTTCAATTCTTAATTATTCATCAGCGGAGCGGTTTCATTATTCATTTAAAAATACTGTCGGGTCGAACGAATAGTAAAGAGTGAAAAATGAATAATACAAAAAAATCCCGTCTTACGACGGGATTTTTCTTTTGGTACGCCGGAAGGGATTCGAACCCCCGACCTTTTGGTTCGTAGCCAAAC
>CAZTEA010000124.1:0-4342 GCA_964612315.1 uncultured Oscillospiraceae bacterium
AAATATAACTAAATAGTTCTTTTATATTTTTTGCTTGCGATAGAACGACTTTTTAGACAGTCTGAAGCGAAAACGGATTACCGTTTTCGCTTTTTCCTTGCAAAAGTGGGGAATATATGATAAACTTAACTTAGGTGATAATATGTTAAACTGTATTTTTGGAGCGGCAGGCTCGGGAAAAACCGAATATGTATACGAAAAAATCCGTCAGAATATTAAAATGGGTGTTAAATCCTTTGTTTTGGTGCCGGAGCAGTCGTCTATGGATACGGAGCGGCGGCTTCTTAAAACCTTGGGGTTTTCATCTCAGCTTATGGCGGAGGTTTTAACTTTTTCCAGAATTTCAAATCTGGTTTTTTCCGTTTGCGGACCGTTGCAGCTTAAATATATTGATCGTGCGGGAAAAATTCTGGTAACGAAAAAGACTATGCAGAATTTGGAGAAAAAGCTTAATTACTACAGCCGCAATGTTCATCAGAGAGGGTTTGCGCAAATGGCGGCAAGTCTTATAAGCGAGTTGAAACGCTACGGTGTGTCCTCGGAGGCGGTTTATAAAGCGGCGCAGACGGCGGAGATTGAGGAGCTTTCCAATAAACTGCTTGATATTGCAATGATTTACGAGGAATACGACCGTCTTATAAGTGACCAATATTCGGACGCAGAGGAAAATCTTATCAAGGCATCGGAAAAAATTGTTAAGAGTAACCTTTTTGGCGGCGAAATTTTTTTGATGGGATTTAAAAGCTTTACGCCCGTTGAACACCTTGCTTTGGCGAAGCTTATGGAGGTTGCGGATGTTACGGCGGTGCTGGTTACCGACACTCTGAATGAAACCGAAGGAATTTTTGCTTCGGCAATCGGTACATGGCAAAAGCTCAAAGAGAGTGCGGCTGCGCTTGGATACAAGGTGGGCGAGTGCGTTCATCTTGATTCTGAGATTAAATTTAAGAATAATATAGAGCTTGCACATCTTAAGAATAACTATTTTAAATATCCTCCTAATATATATAAGGAAGAAACTCATAATATTTCTTTGATTTGGGCGAAAGACAGCTATGACGAAATGCGGAAATGTGCACGGTGCATTACAAATCTTTGCCGAACGGAGAATATGAGATATCGAGATTTTTTAATTCTTGCCCGTGATGTTTCGTCGTATACTGCGGCGGCGAAGGCTGTTTTTGAAGAATACGGAATCAACTGTTTTATAAACGAGAAGCGGCGGCTTTCGGAAAATCCTTTTGTTCGCAAGGTTTTGGCGGCGGCGGAAATTTTGGCTTACGGATTTTCATATGAGCGAATTATGCCTGTTGTGAAATTCGGCGGCGAGGGGTATTCGGAAAGTGATAGCGATGTGTTTGAAAATTATATTTTGGCGGCAAATGTAAGCCATAAATATTGGAACGACAAAGAGGATTGGTCGTTTAACCCGGACGAGAAGCGGATTTCCATGGAAAAGGTTAACAGGGTGAAGCGCTTGGCGGTTAATCCGATTATCCTTATGGGGGAAAGCATTAAGGGCAGAAAAACGGTGGGCGATATTTGCACGGCTTTGCTTAAATGGATAAAGTCCGAAAAATTGGACGAAGCAATGGAAAGCAAGGTGGAAAAGCTGAAAGAATGCGGATATCAGAGTGTGGCGCTTGAATACACAAGGAGCTGGAATGCTTTTTCTTCCGTTATATCGCAGATGGAGAGCTGTATGGGCGAAGATGCCGCAACTTACGAAAAATTCTGCGAAATGCTTCGCTCTGCCTGCGATGAGGTAACGATTTCGGTTACACCGCCTTTAGCGGATGCTGTTACTTTCGGCGAAATCGATACATTCCGTAAGTCTAATGCCAAGGTCGTTATTGCAGTCGGAATGATTGACGGGGTCTTTCCGAAAGGATATATCGAGGACGGAATGCTTTCCGACAGCGAGCGTGAGGTTTTGGCGGATTATGGGATTTCCCTTGCTCCAACAGCGGGCTTTAAGAGAAAGGAAGAACAGAATTTAATATATAATGTGCTGACTGCACCGAAAGAGAAGCTGTTTTTATCCGTTCCGCTGGGAGATAAAGAGGGGAAGGCTGTTTCTCCGTCTGAAGTAGTGGAGCGTATTTGCAGATTGTTTCCGAATATTTCTGTTGAAAAATACGAGGACGAAGAACACCCGCAGGTGATTTTTAATAACCTTTTAAGTGCCTTATCACAAGTACTTGGTGATGAAAATAAGCTTTCCGAAAGAGATCAGATTGTTTATAAATATTTTTTAAGTCAAAAGGAATACAAGGAAAGGCTGAATGAGTTTTCCAAGTCTTTAAGGTCTTATTCGCCGAAGGAGAAGCTTTCCAAAGAGGGGGCAAGACTTTTATACGGCGATAAGCTTATGGTAAGCGTGTCCAAACTGGAAAAATACAACGCTTGCGCCTTTGCTTATTTTATGCAGTACGGCTTGCTGGCAAAGGAGCGTGCTAAGGCGGGCTTTGAGGCAAATAATTTGGGTTCGATTTTGCACGAGACCTTGCAGGTGTATTTTGAGCAGCTAAAGAGAGATAACACCGATTACGGCTCCGTGACAAAGGAAATGTGCCAAAGCCAAATTGAAAAGATTGCAAAAAAATCCGCAATGGACAGCGACAGTCTGCTTTTTGAAAATTCACCGTATTTCCGGTATGTTACTTTGAGGCTCACTTCGGTGGCGGCGGCAACTGCGTGGGAAATCGTTAAGTTTTACGCAAGCAGCAGCTACCGACCTTACGGCTTTGAGGTAAAAATCGGCGGAGGCGGAGAATTTTGTGCCGAACCCATTGATTTGGGTGAGGTTAAGGCAGAGCTTACAGGCTTTATAGACAGGGTAGATACTGCGGAAATTAACGGGGTTAAATATGTGAATATCATTGATTATAAATCCTCGGAAAAAAATACGGACGAGGAGCTTGAGAGGCGGGGCGTTCAAATTCAGCCTTTGGTGTATGCGGATATTGCCTGCAAAAATTTAAACGCTGCCCCGTCGGGTATGATGTATATTCATATGAATGAGCCTATGCTTAAATTTGACGAAGAACCCGAAAGTGAGGTTTTGGAAAAGGAACGCCAAAAGAATGTTGCAATAAAGGGAATTGTTTTAAACGAGGAGGAGGTTCTTCTTCAAATGGACAGTCGAGAAGCCTGCGGCGAGGGGTATATTCCAAAGGGCAGAGGCGGCGGAGTAAGCCGGGAGCAAATGCGAGAGCGTGTTGAAAATGCGCAAAAAGTTGTTTGTGAAACCGCCGCAAAAATCGCTTCCGGCAATATAGACATAAATCCGTGCGTGACAAAAAAATACGATGCTTGCAGATATTGTGATTTCTCTAAGGTCTGCAAAGAAAGTGAAAATTAAACAAACTTTTGATATAAAAAAGACTATATATAGTAAAAATGCATAAAAAACAGCCTCGAAACAAGAATTTTGAGGTTGTTTTTGGCAAAATAAGGTGATTTTTTTCAAAAACAATGAAAAAAGTTTGAAAAAGTTTGAAAAAATACTTGATTTTTTGGTAAGAGTATAGTATAATAATTGAGTGTGACAAAGACATTACGATGATTCCGGAGGTGGCAGACCTCGCAAATGCGTGAGTTTGGAAATTTCGGAGGAGATTGTCCGGTTTTGAAAAGCGGGCGGAAAGGTCACTTTCTAACTTAATACAGAGCAAAAATTCCACAAGGCGGTATGCTGTCGCTTTGTAGGTTATTTATGTCTGTTGCCCCGAAACCGTTAAACCCAGCGGGTTTATTTGTTTTCGGGTTTTGTTATATAGCTGTGAGAAACGCCCGGCACAGCGGATTAAAAAAACGAGCAAAGACGAAGAAAGTTGCTCGGAAAATTTCTAAGGAGGGTCTTAAAATGGCAGCAGAAAAAATCAGAATCAGACTTAAGGCTTACGACCACAATCTTGTTGATCAGAGTGCTGAAAAGATAGTGGAAACTGCTAAGAGAACGGGAGCTAAGGTTTCAGGTCCTATCCCGCTTCCCACAAAGAAAGAGATTGTTACAATCTTGAGAGCGGTTCATAAGTATAAGGACAGCCGTGAGCAGTTTGAACTGAGAACTCACAAGAGACTTATCGATGTACTCAGCCCCACAGCTAAGACAATCGATGCGTTGAAGCACCTTGACTTGCCGGCAGGTGTTGATATCGAACTTAAGATATAATCTTGGTTTGAAAATTGGCAAAATTTAGGTCATGTTGGCGCAAGTCAACCAATAACCCGTGCGTAAGTTTTGTTTAAACCGATGCGCATGAAATTTAGGAGGAAAAAATTATGAAAAAGGCAATCTTAGGCAAAAAGCTTGGTATGACACAGATTTTTGCAGAAG
>CAZTEA010000125.1:0-4335 GCA_964612315.1 uncultured Oscillospiraceae bacterium
ATGTAAAGTCTCTGCAATCTCCAATTCGGTGTCGGGAAGGTCGTAAAATACATTCAAATCGTCGGTAAGCTCCGTTGTATAGCGTTTTTTTCTTAAAAAATCCTTGCATTTGTTAATAACTATACGGGTAAGCCATGTTTTAAAAATTTCGGGATTTTTCAGCTTTTCAAATCCTTGGAATGCCGACAAAACTGCGTCTTGAACGCAATCCTTTGCGTCCTCGGTGTTGTGCAGATATCCGATTGCCACCAAAAACAGCGATTTTTCACATTCTTTGTATTTCTGTTCGAACAGCTCTCGCAAGGGTGTTTCCTCCTTTCGCTTTTGTAAAAGCTTTTACATATGTTAGACGATTTAAAAAGCCGAAAAGACAAACCGGTTAATTTTTATGTAAAATTAGGGTGTGCTTTAGCGGTTATTTGCTGATTAAGACACACTCCATTTAGTTGGTAAAAGCGGGTTATTTTTTCGTTTCAAGCAACTTTAAAAGTCATTTTTGTTCATTATAGTACGGAGACAAAACAATGTCAACATTGAAAAAGCTTTGGCAAAACATAAATGAAAAGTATTTGCAAACATATTGACATAATGGTGAACCTATAATATAATTGTGGTATAAATGCCAAGGATAAAAATATTGCAAAAATTTTTATTTTTAGGGCGACAAAATCAAGCAAAATTTCCCGCTATCTCTATGTTATACATATGGATAAGCGGAAATTTGCGTAGGTATGCGCAAGAAAGGGCGGTTTTATGAAAACAAAACGGATATTATTGTTTTTGTTAGCGGCAGCAGCGGTATTATATCTTATGCCGATGCTTACTTTTGCCGCACAAGAAAGGGAGGAGAACGGTTCGGCGTTTTTGAGCGATTTTGAAACTGCCGAGGCGGTAAATAAAAATTACGGGTTAAGCGACAATATTGCCGAAACGGCGGATGACTATCTTTATATCGTTGATAGCGCAAACAATGCGGTTGTGCTAAGCGGGGTAAAAAACCGTGCAATAAGTAAGGCAAAAATTCCGTCAACGATTGACGGTAGGGCGGTTACAATCATAGGAAGCGGTGCGTTTTTCGGCTGTACCGGGCTTAATGAAGTAATTATACCCGAAAGCGTTACCAAAATTTCCGCACAGGCATTTTATAATTGTGCGATGCTTGGAACTGTAAATATTCCCAAAAGCGTGGAAAATATAGAAAGCTTTGCATTTCTTTCGTGTAATAGTCTGACGGGGTATGCGGTGGATGAAGAAAATACCTTCTACAGCAGTATCGGCGGTGTGCTTTTTGATAAAGCGGGCAAAACCCTTATTATGTATCCCAACGGAAAAAGCGGTGATTACACCGTTCCAAGCGGCACAAAAACCATTGAGGACAATGCATTTTACGGTTGCAAAAAAATTACAAGTGTAAGCATTTCGGCGTCGGTAGAAGAAATTGGCGGGAATCCGTTTGTAAACGGGACAATGCTTGAAAATATTTTTGTAGATGCACAAAATACTCACTTTGTTGCCGAAGACGGTGTGCTTTTTAATAAGGAACAAACAAAGTTGATATCGTTCCCCAACGGGAAAGGCGGAGACTATACAATCCCCGATAGTGTGGAGAAAATCGAAACAAGTGCCTTTAACGGTTGCAGCCGGTTAACTGCCGTAACCATACCGAGCAATGTGAAAGAGGTGGGTGCTTATGGATTTTCCGCTTGCACGAACTTAACAAGTGTAGTTATTCCAAACCGTGTGACAAAGATAGGGGATTATACATTTATTTATTGCACAATGCTTGAAAATATAGTTATACCTGACGGCGTTACCGATATTGGGAACTATGCCTTTGCGGAATGCTATGCCCTTACAGGAATAGTTGTTCCTCCCAATGTGAAAAAGATAGGGGACGGTGCTTTTTCGAACTGTTCGAGGCTTAAAAGCGTGGTTATACCAAACAGCGTAATATCAATCGGAAACAATGTTTTTGAGAAAATATACTTTGATGACGAAGAGCAGGAGAATGTGGTTGAAATAGAGGAAATTTATTACATCGGAACGGTTAGTGAGTGGAACGGTTTAATTGGCAGGTCGGATAATGAGGCGGTTGATGGCAAAGTGATATATATAACACACGCTCGTCCCAAAAGCTTGAGCTATGATAAGAGAGCAAAGACGGTTGATATTATGTCAAGTGCCGACGATATAGGTGCAATCACCGTTAAGTATTACGATGAAGATGGTGAGCCTGTGGAAGAGCCTACCGATGCAGGCGTGTATACGGTTAAAATTGATATTGCCGCAAGCGGTAACCATTCGGCGGTGTCAAATGTTAAGGTTACGGAGTTTACCGTGACTCCCCGTATGCCGATTGAAAATCAAAAAACAAGTGCGGTCCTTGAAAAACAGGGGCAAACACTTTCCAAGGCGACGGTTACATACGGTGAGATAATTGGTCTTGACGGTACGCTTGATGGTGAATTTGAGTGGGAGGACAGTTCCAAGGCGGTATATGAAGATAAAGAAGAAACAATGATTTTTACACCATATGATAAAAATTATTCACCCGTTACAATAAATGTTATGGTGGATGTATACCATCAAATGAACAGCGGCGTAAGGCCACAATATACCGTAAGATTTGATACGAACGGGGCAGGAAAAGTGGAAAGTCAAAAGGTGTTGAAGAACCAAAGGGCAAAAAAGCCGAAAGAACCGATTAAGGATGGATATGTTTTTGACGGATGGTGCTTGGATAAAGAGCTTACTTTGCAGTATGATTTTTCGGAAAAAGTAACAAAAAATATTACTCTCTATGCAAAGTGGACGGAAGAGGGGGTGAAAATTCAATTTGCGGATGTTAAGGAAGATGATTGGTTCTGCGAATATGTAAATTATGTAAGCGAAAAGGGCTTGATGTATGGAATTGGGGAAGATACTTTTGAACCTTATATGTTACTTTCAAGAGGAATGCTTGCGTCAATTATTTATCGCATTGAGGGAGAACCTGCAACAGAAAATAAGAGGATGCCGTTTTCTGATGTGGTATCGGACAGCTATTATTTCGAAGCGGTCAACTGGGCGTTGCAAAACGGTATCGTGAAAGGTGTTACGGAAACAAGCTTTGCTCCAGATAAAAATGTAACAAGAGAACAAATTGCGGCAATTTTATACAGATATGCAAATCGTAAAGGATATGACACCTCGGCGGGGGAGAATACCAATATTCTTTCTTATGCCGATTTTGGCGAAATATCCGAATACGCAACAGAAGCAATGCAATATGCGGTGGGGATAGGCGTAATACAAGGAAGAACGGCAAGTACATTAAATCCGAAAGATTTTGCAACAAGAGCGGAATTTGCGGCGATGATTCGAAGGCTTTTTGAATATAATAAGTAAATATGTGGAAAAAAGAGAGGGAAAATTATGAATTTAAAAAAATTTTTAGCGTTTATTTTATCGGGAATCATGGTTATGACGATGTATACAACATTTACAGTCTCCGTTTTTGCGGAGAAAGTTGCAAGCGATGCAGGAGATTATAAATATACAGTAGACACTTCAACTGATACGGTTACAATTACAGGGGTTGCGGATAAGACAATTACGGAAGCGGAAATTCCGTCAACGATTGACGGTAAAACGGTTACAAAAATCGGAAAGCAAGCGTTTTTGGGGTGCAGTAAGCTTGTTGATGTAACTATCCCGAACAGTATAACGGAAATTGAAATGCAAGCATTTTATAATTGCAGAAAGCTGACAACGGTAAATATTCCGGCAAGTGTGACAAAAATCGGTGCGTATGCTTTCCATACTTGCACGGGACTTACGGATTTATATGTGGATGCAAACAATACGGAGTACAGCAGCGTAGACGGTGTTTTGTATGATAAGGCGGTAAAAAAGCTTATTTTGTGTCCCAACGGAAAAAGCGGAGAATATACAATTCCCGAGGGGGTAACGGAAATTGGTGGAAGCTCTTTCTATTTCAGTTCAAAAGTTACAAAAGTAACCATTCCGAGTACGGTGAACAAAATTTCAAGCAATGCTTTTGTGGCTTGCTTGGGCTTAACGGAGTTTGATGTAAATGCGGATAATACCTCTTTTGCCGATGTGGGCGGAGTAATTTTTAACAAAGCCTTAACCACAATTGTTTTGGTTCCCAACGGAAAAAGCGGTACATATACAATTCCAAACGGTGTTACAAAAATCGGTGCCAATGCATTTTATTATTGTACAAAACTTACAAGCGTAAATGTGCCGGAAAGTGTAACAACCATATTAGCAAATGCGTTTTCTTATTGCACGGCGCTTAAGAGTATCAGCCTAACGAGCAATGTATCGGCT
>CAZTEA010000126.1:0-4334 GCA_964612315.1 uncultured Oscillospiraceae bacterium
GCATAAACACATTGCTATTATCAAAACCGTTGTCAAAAATTCCTTGCAACAAAAATCCTACAACTGCAATACTCAAACCCAAAATTACCGCCCTAAGCTTCTTATCCGCCGCCTTTTGGCATCCGAAACACATTTGCTTGAACCAGAAAAAGAGCACCAAGGCAAAAGTGAATATTCCGCCGATACCCGTTTGAACCCAAATCTGCAAAAACATATTGCCGCTCAGCGGAGTTATAACATCGCTGTAAGCATAATACGGATAAACAGCTTCAAACGCCTCTTTTCCCATACCTATTCCGTAAATCCAAACATCCTTCATCATAACAGCCATTCCAAGCCATTCATCGATTCCGTTCGTTTTCAATTTTTCGGCAACATTTCCCGTTTCTTTTACTGCTCCCCAAAAATTTTCGGGGAGCAAAAATGGTAACAGCGGCAACGCAAAAAAGGCAAGTCCCCACAATTTTCCGCAACTGAAAGTTATATATAGCGCCGCCATAACCACGGTAACGATGCGATATTCTCCGCTATGTGCAAAAAATAATGTTCCGCCTATAAACACCGTCGCCAAGCCGTAAAAAAATTTCGTACCGCCTTTGTGAGCATTTTCAAGAAGTGCAAGGCTTAAAGGAATCGCCACCGGCAAATACTTACTTAAAATTTCAATCCCTTGCCGTGGCATAAAAGCCTTATCCGCTGCAAATAACCACATATTTATGCCGCACCCACCCTTTAATGCAAGAAAACGCAAAACCGCACCGCCGATACACATCAAAAGGGCCGTCAAAACAATAACTTTGCACAAATCCAGAAGCTGTTTTCTTGTTCTTATAGTATTTTCGACAATCAAAAATCCGCTCATTAAAATTGCAAAAACAACCCAAACTTTCAAACTTTTTGCAATTGTGTAAGAATACAGCCCCGCAATAAAATAAATCATCGACATTAAAATCACAAAAATTCCGACAACACCAAAATTCCATTTAAACCGTTTTGCCGTCACGCCCTTAACGATTAAGGAAAATCCCGTTAAAGCTGTTATTGCGGTAAGAACATTTGCCGAAACAAACGGAAGAAGCGCAGCGGACAAAAAAACTCCGAACTCCGTTTTATACATAATCATAGCCACGCATAAAACGCCCGCAAGCAAGTTAAAGCCGAACGAAAATCCTCCCCAAATTGCCGCCGCTCCGACTAAAATACCGAAAAACACCGCAACAAAATATCTGGTTACGGATTTGTTGCATTTTGTCATATAATAAAATTGGCATGAAAGCGTCGTTCCCAAGAGGGATTCGGCAAACGCTTTTATTTTGGAAACTGCCGCAAAGTCAATCACATTAACATTCAAAAATATCATTAAAGCAAACAAAACCGTTCCCCATGCGGAAGCTAAAGCAAATTCCTCACGCATTACAAAAGCGGCAACCGTATAAAATCCGCAGGCAACACATCCCAAAATACCGATAAACCTAAGGTTTAAAGCCAAGAAATTATGCAAAAGATACTTGCACATTTTTATAACAAAAGACCTTTCCTTGCATTTCGTAAAAAATTCGTTCCGTTTCTGAAGCCCTTCAAGAGCGGAAAACCCCACCCCGAAGATTTTGCCCGCTCGGCTGAACTTACCCACATCGCCGTCGGTGTTTCTAAACCATGAAACAAATTTACTTGTTTTCCATTTATACGAAATAAATCCGTAAATTTTTCGCAAAAGACTGTAAATGTTGCTGTTTTTAATTAAATTGTTCCAAATCAGAAGCCAAAGATACTGAAAATATCCTATTTTCATATTTGCTCCCTCCGATTATTCGAGTTTTATATTCCGCCTCTTCGCCGCAAGAGCATTATATACTATTTTATATTATACATCATATTTCCCAAAAAGTAAAGTAAAATCAATAAAAAAGCGGAAGCTTTCGCTTCCGCTTTGATTTTTATCAGTCTCTCTTAAGAGCCGCTTCCATGATTGACTTTCTTGTTTTATGTCTTGAATATACCGCAATTACAAAGCTTGCAATACCCACAATGCAGCCTGCCAAAGCAAGAATCGTCTGAAGCTTCATCATACCGCCCGCAGGTGCCAGCATTTCTATTTTTCCGGCACATTTAACCAAATAGCTTGTTAAATAATAGTATGCGCCGAATATGCCCCAAACACTTGCAAACACGGACCATAAAACCTTACACTTTGAAAACATCGACATTATCGCAAGTATGATAACGATAATTCCCAAAATAAACAAATATGCCATTCCTGAAACTTCATCCGAAATAAAGTTTGCTTCCGTATATTCTTCAAAATACGCTTCATCGGCATATTCAGAATTTCCGATTTCGTTATAAAGCTTTATGTAATGAGGTTCATCGTGAGGGCCGCCGGAGTGAGGGAACCATGCAAATTTAAGAGCCGAAACCTCGTAATGCTTATCCTCAAAAATCGGATCACCGTCTGCACCTCTCTTCATCTCGCCGTTTTCAAACACAAATTCCGTTGTGTCATATTCAATCAATGTTCCCGACAGAGAGAATAAATATGCCACAGTTATGAGAATCATAACAATCGCTAAAACCATTCTGGTTTTGTTGAAACAGTTAAATTTCATTTTTTGTCATTTCCTTTCGTAAACCATATTTTGCTACACTAACATTATTATACATTATATATTTTTTTATTGCAATTGTCAATACAATTATCGAAAATTTTCTTGCCTTATTGCGTATAAGCCGTTTAGAACCGTCCAATTCTGCACAAAAGGCCGCATAAGATTCCAATACCCCGCACCTGCAAGGTTATATTCATTTATTAAAAGCAATTTTTGCCGTATACTCTCTCCGTCCTCAAACCATACTTCGTGTTCTCTTTGATTTTCGTCCGTATAGTAAAAAAACGGCGACTGTGCAGCTTCATCGTAGCTGATTTCCGCTCCGTACCATCTCGCAAGTGATACAGCTTCTTCGTTTGAAATCGACCTTGCTCTGCTTTCTCCCTTTATATACGGCAAAGTCCAGTCGTAACCGTAATTCGGAATGCCCATAAAAATTTTTTTCGGTGAAATTTCCGACACAGCATACTCTATCACCTGTCTGACAGGTTCAATGGGAGCAACCGCCATCGGTGCGCTGTATGTATATCCCCACTCGTAAGTCATAAGCAAAACGGCATCCGATGCCTCCCCGATTTCCTTATACCTATGCCCCTCATAAAGCAACCCTCTTTGCTCGGAGGAGGTTTTCGGTGCAAGTGCGGTTATTACAATGCGTCCCAAGGCATTAAGGCGTTCTTTAAATTTTGCAATAAGCGCCGGATATTTAAGATTATCCTCAACCGGCAAAAATTCAAAATCGATATCCAGTCCGCCGTAACCCTTGTTCTCAATCACTTTGATTACATTATTGATAAGATTTTCCCTTCCTTCTTCGTTATTCAGTATCTGCGCCGCCAGTTCGTTACTGAATACCCCGCCCTCCGTTAATGTGGAAAGGTGCAAAAGTGGGGTTACTCCGTATTTCCTCGCAACCTTTAAAAGTGACTCGTCATCGGGAATTATCAGCTCCCCGTCGGGCTTAAACCCATATGTAAAGGGCGACATATAAGTAAGATAAGGCTGCTCGTCTCTCAGTAAATCCAAATTGACATTTTCGTACGCATACCCGTTTACCGAGATTTCGCCAAGCTTTTCTCCCTCGTATTCAATAAATAAGGTCTGCCCGGGAAAAATTTCGGGATTTGCGTTAAGCTGAGGATTATTTCCGTACAGTTGATTTAAAGCTATTCCGTAAGTTCTTCCGATTTGCGTCAAGGTTTCACCCTCTCTTACCGTATGAATTATTTTCGGCACAAGCACCGCCAAGGTCTGCCCCACAACAAGAGACGTATCGATATTCAGCCCGTTGTTTGCCAACAGATTGTATGCCGAAACGCCGAATTGAGCGGCAACGGAATTTATGGTATCTCCCCTTTTTACTCTGTAAATAATCATAAAAACACCCCCGACATATTTATATGCCGAGAGTGTTTGTCCCATTTACCGCTGATTCTTCATTTTATTTATCAGCATTTTTATATTTCTCGATTACGCCACGAACGGTTTCAAACGCAGGTCCCCCGACTACCGTTCTTAAATTCACGCAGGTTTTAAGAGAAATAGCTTCATATATATCTTCTTCGAAAATATCGGAAAAGGTTTTATATTCTTCTATCGAAAGATCATCAAGCGCCGCACCCTTATCAAGACAATACGCAACCATTTTACCCACAACTCCATGAGCATCTCGGAAAGGAAGTCCCTTTTTAACAAGATAATCCGCCACATCCGTTGCATTGGTAAATC
>CAZTEA010000127.1:0-4334 GCA_964612315.1 uncultured Oscillospiraceae bacterium
CTTAAAACAGGAACAGGGCATTCCTCGCCCACCACTTCTGAAACAGCGCTGCCGAGACCGCCGATAACATTATGTTCTTCAGCAGTTACAATTGCACCCGTTTTCTTTGCGGCATCAATTATTATATCTCTGTCAATCGGCTTAATTGTCGCAATATTGATAACAGACGCCAAAACGCCTTCACTTTCCAGCTTTTTCGCTGCATCAAGTGCCGCAGGAACCATAAGACCCGTCGCAATAATCGCAACATCTGTGCCTTCCTTCAAGTAAACGCCCTTGCCGATTTCAAACTTATATGTATCATCAAAAATTGTGGGAACCGCAAGTCTACCGAATCTCAAATAAACAGGACCCTGATGCTCCATTGCCGCTTTTACGCAAAGTCTTGCCTCTGCAGCATCGGCGGGGTTTAAAATAACCATATTCGGAATGGTTCTCATAATACCGATATCCTCTAAACATTGGTGAGTTGCGCCATCTTCGCCTACGGAAATTCCCGCATGGGTTGCACCGATTTTAACATTAAGCTTCGGATAACCGATTGAATTTCTTATCTGCTCAAAAGCTCTGCCTGCTGCAAACATTGCAAAAGAGCTTGCGAAAACAATTTTACCGCAAGAAGCCAAGCCCGCCGCAGTTGACATCATATTTCCCTCAGCAATTCCCATATTTATAAATCTTTCGGGATATTCTTTTTTAAAACTCTCTGTCTTTGTTGATTTGGAAAGGTCAGCGTCCAAAACAACCAAATTTTCGTTTGTTCCGAACTCAGCCAAAGCCTTTCCGTACGCTTCTCTTGTTGCAACCTTATCTCCGATATTATATTTCATTATTCCTCGCCCCCGATTTCTTCTATGTATTGATTAAGTTCGGCAATCGCCTGCTCATACTGCTCTTTATTGGGCGCTGCGCCGTGCCACGATGCCTGATTTTCCATAAAGGATACACCTTTTCCCTTTATACTTTTTGCAATTATCGCCGTAGGACAGCCCTTTGTTTCTTTTGCTTGCTTAACAGCAGCTTCAATTTCGGCAAAATTATGAGCGTCTATAACAATTACATTCCAGCCAAAGGCTTTAAACTTTTCGTCAATGGGACATGGATTCATAACTTTTGTTATATCTCCGTCTATTTGCAGACCGTTAAAATCGATAAATGCCGTTAAATTATCCAGTTTGTAATGAGCCGCAAACATAGCAGCCTCCCAAACCTGACCTTCTTCGATTTCGCCGTCACCCAATACAGTATAAACCCTGTAGTCTTTTTTATCCAGCTTTGCTGCAAGAGCCATACCGTTTGCGGCACTTATTCCCTGACCCAAAGAGCCTGTCGACATATCAATTCCGTCAGTTCCCTTCATATCGGGGTGACCTTGAAGATAACTGTCTATATGGCGCAAAGTCTTAATATCCTCCTTGGGGAGCACACCGATTTCCGCAAGAGCACCGTAAAGTGCCGGAGCGCAATGTCCCTTTGAAAGCACAAATCTGTTTCTGTTTGGGTCTTTTATATTTTCTTTGGTTATATTCATTTCCTCGTTATACAAATACGCAAGAATATCAGCAATTGATAAAGAGCCGCCGGGGTGTCCCGCTCCTGCATTGTAAACGCCCTCAAGTGCCATTTTACGAATTCTCGTCGCACTTAAACTAAGCTTTTTTTCTTTCATCTTGTCCATTTTTTCAACAACCTTTCTTCGCCTTTCGGCAATATATTAAATCAGCTTCGTGCAAAACCGTTTCCTTGCACTTCTCTGACATCCGCAACAATCACAAACGAATTTTCATCTGTTTTCTTCACAAGTTCTTTAAGTTTGACAATTTCGTTTCGTCTTACCACACACATAACCACTTTTTTGCTTTCCTTGGTATAATCGGAATACCCCAAAAGCTGAGTTACCCCTCTTTGCATTTTTTCATAAACCGCTTGTGTTATTTTTTCCGGCTTTGACGATATGATAAGCACCATCTTTGCAAAATTCACACCGTCGATTATTCCGTCAATAACCTTTGTGCTTACATAAAGCGCCAAACCCGAAAAAAGCATCGTTTCCCATCTTCCCGAAACCAGCGAGGCAAAAATCACCACAGCGGTATCAACAATTAAGATGAAAACTCCTATAGAAAAATAAGGAAAGCGCCTTTTAAGGATTTTGGCAATTATCTCAGTTCCGCCTGTTGTGGCACCCGACCTTAAAACCGTCGCAGCGCCCAATCCCAAAAGCGCACCGCCAAAAACCGACATTAAAACTTCGTTATCGGTTACAGGGGCAACAAAAGGAGCAAAAACCTCCGTAAGTAACGACAAAGCAGCAGTCCCGATTACGGAAGAAATTAAAAATTTACCGTCAAATTCAAACAATCCCCAAATGAAAATCGGAATATTTATCAAAAAAATCATAATTCCCACAGGGATATTTGCATAATATCCGAAAACCGTCGCCAGCCCGCTTACTCCTCCCGGTGCAATTTGCGCCGGAACAAGAAAAGCATCGAGGGAAAACGCCATAAGAGCCGCTCCCAAAATTACCAAACAATATTTTTTAAAGTTCATTCCACCAAATCCTTTCAGACTTTATGTAGAATGTTCTTTAAGATAACTCAAAAGCTCCGTAAGCCTTTTCGTATCACCTTTCAAATATGTATACCCAACAAGAGCTTCAAGCCCTGTCGCTATCTTATAATCAATCATATCGGCATTTTTCGGCGGGTGCGAATTTGCATTTCTTCCTCTTTTGAAAACCGCAATCTCCTCTTGAGTAAGTATTCCCTCAATTCTTCTGAAATACTCCGCCTGCGCCTTTGCACGAACAAATTTTGTGGCTTCTTTATGAAGAAACTTAACGGGATAATCCTTATTTCGAATAAGATAACTCCTTACATAAAGCTCAAAAACACAGTCGCCGATATAAGCCAAGGTGAGTGCCGAATACTCTTTCGGCTCAATCCCCGTTTCCGTTTTTAACTCATTTAAAATTTCATTAAGCATAACTATTCAAAAGTCACCTGCTGACCTTGAGCGGTATCTTTAACAATGACGCCCATATTCTTGAGCTTATCACGAATTTCGTCGGATTTTGCCCAATCTTTATTGGCTCTTGCAGTCTTTCTTTCCTCAAGCAACGCCGCAATTTCAGGGCTAAGCTCCTCGCTTTTACTCTTGTTGAAAAGTCCCAAAACTCCGCCGAGTTCTTTAATCATATTAACCGTATATTCAATAATTTCCTTGGACGAATTGCTTGATGCCGTTACAGCCTTGTTTGCCTCCGCCACAATTTCAAATATAACCGAAATGGCGTCAGCCGTATTAAGGTCATCTTCCATTGCATTTATATATTTTTCCTTTAACTCATCAAGCTTATTCTTATATTCTGCTTCCTCGGTAAAAATTTCATTTTTCTCTGCCTTATTTTTCAAGAACTCCAATGTTTCAAGACAAGTATAAACTCGTTCCATACTTGATTTTGCAGACTCCATAAGAGTCTTGCTGAAATTTATCGGGCTTCTGTAATGAGCCGAGAGCATAAACAATCTTATAACCTCATAATCAAATTCCTGAGCAATTTCTCTTACCGTAAAGAAATTTCCCAACGATTTCGACATTTTTCGATTATCGATATTTATATAACCGTTATGAAGCCAATAATTTGCAAAAGTACAGCCGTTGGCGCACTCACTTTGTGCAATTTCGTTTTCATGGTGCGGAAAAATCAAATCCTGTCCGCCGCTGTGAATATCAATTGTTTTTGCCAAATATTTGTTCGCCATGGCACTACATTCAATATGCCAGCCCGGACGACCCATTCCCCATGGACTTTTCCATGCGGGTTCGCCCTCTTTCTGCTTCTTCCAAAGAGCAAAATCCATAGGGTCTTTTTTGTCCTCATTGATGTTTATTCTTGCGCCCGATTCCAAATCCTCCAAAGGCTGATGTGAAAGCTTTCCGTATTCTTTAAATTTTTTGGCGGAAAAATATACATCGCCGTCCACATTGTAAGCAAAGCCCTTTTCTTCAAGATTTTTAACAATTTCAATTATTGCGTCAATATTCTCGGTAGCCCTCGGATGAACTGTCGCTTCCTTTATTCCCAAGCCCTTGGCATCGGTAAAATACTCAGCAATATATTGATCCGCAAGCTCTTTCACCGTAATATGAAGCTCATTTGCCTTGTTTATCATTTTGTCATCAATATCGGTAAAGTTCTGAACAAAAGTAACTTCATAACCTCTGTATTCCAAATATCGGCGTAAAGTGTCAAAAATGATAAACGGTCTTGCATTGCCCACATGAAAATAGTTGTAAACCGTCGGTCCGCAGGAATACATTTTAACCTT
>CAZTEA010000128.1:0-4321 GCA_964612315.1 uncultured Oscillospiraceae bacterium
CAATAGTTTTTAAGAAATTTAATAAAATGTTTCACATGAAACAAAAAAAGAGACGACTTTTGCCGCCTCTTAAAAATGTTTCATGTGAAACATTTTATTTTATTACTCTTGAAAGAGATATTCTGTTTTTGTTAACATCAACATCGATAACTTCAACTTCAATTATATCCCCTATTGAAACCACATCGGTGGGGTGCTTTACAAATTTATCGGAAAGGCGGGAAATATGAACCAATCCGTCTTGATGAACTCCGATATCAACAAAAGCACCAAAATCCACAACATTTCTAACGGTTCCGCTCATTGTCATTCCCACTTTAATATCTTTAATGTCCATAACATCGGTACGTAGCATGGGCGCTTCAATATTGTCACGGGGGTCACGGCCGGGTTTTGTGATTTCGTCTAAAATATCTTCGATGGTAGGAACGCCTACGCCTGTTTCATCACTAAGCTTTTTAATGTCGCTTTTTGTCAATTTCTCTTTAATATCTTTGATTTTTCCGCTTCTTATATCGTCGGCGGTGTAGCCTGTTCGTTCCAACAAAATTTTTGTAAAAGGATAAGACTCCGGATGAACAGAGGTGTTATCCAAAATATTGTCGCCGTCTGTAATTCGTAAAAATCCGGCACATTGCTCAAAAGCTTTTGGACCAAGTTTTGACACCTTTTTAAGCTGAGTTCGGTTTTTAAATTTACCTTCTTCTTCTCTGTATGCCACAATATTTTTTGCGATAGCGGAGCTGATTCCCGATATATACTGTAAAAGGGGAGCAGAGGCTGTATTTAGGTCAACGCCGACGCTGTTAACACAATCCTCTACCACGCCGCCAAGCGCTTCGTCCAGCCGTTTTGGGTTCATATCGTGCTGATATTGTCCGACTCCGATTGATTTTGGGTCAATCTTAACCAATTCCGAAAGTGGGTCTTGAGCTCTTCTGGCAATTGACACGGCACTTCTTTGCGTAACATCAAAGTCGGGAAATTCTTCAGCACCGAGCTTTGAAGCGGAATATACAGATGCACCGGCTTCGTTTGTTATAATATATTTTACATCTTCGGAAACTTCACGAAGAGTATCGGCAACAAATTTTTCCGTTTCTCTGGAAGCCGTTCCGTTTCCTATGGAAATAAGATTAACATTATATTTTTTGATAAGGCTTTTAATAAGATTTTTGGCACTTTCGTACTGGGCCGTGGAATGAGTGACAAAAATAACACCCGTATCCAAAACTTTTCCCGTGCCGTCAACAACTCCCACTTTACAGCCGGTCCTGTAACCCGGGTCAAGTCCGATAACCGTGTTATTTTTGATAGGCGGTTGCATAAGGAGGTTCTTAAGATTTACCTTAAATATGGAAATGGCATTTTCCTGAGCCAAATCGGTTAATTCATTACGAATGTCACGCTCAATCGATGGGGCGATAAGTCTTTTGTAGCTGTCCTCAATGGCAGTTTCCATATATGGCATAAAAATAGCTTCGTCTTTTTTTAGTTCTTTCTTCTTTATTTTGTTTAATATTTTTTCTTCATCGCAAAAAACGCTGACAGACAAAAATTTTTCTTTTTCTCCTCGATCGATTGCAAGAACCCGGTGTGAAGCGATTTTTGCAACAGGCTCGGAAAAGTCATAATACAAACTGTAAACCGAATCTTCATCCGTAGAACCTTTTGAATTTAAAATACCTGTTCTAAATGTTATATCTCTTATAAATTTGCGGTAATCGGCGTTGTCGGAAATTTCTTCGGCAATTATGTCAAGAGCACCGTTTATTGCATCCTCTGCTGTCATAACCTCTTTTTCTTCATTTATGTATTCCGAAGCAATTTCGTTTATTGTTTTATCCGTTTTTTCTTGAGCTCTTATTACAGAAGCGAGAGGTTCCAATCCCTTTTCCTTTGCAACGGTTGCACGAGTACGGCGTTTTGGACGGTAGGGTCGGTAGATATCCTCAAGCTCGGTGAGTTTTTCAGCTTTGTTAATTTCTTCACAAAGTTCAGGGGTAAGTTTTCCTTGCTCCTCAATAATTCTTTTTATATCTGCCCGTTTTTGCTCCATATTGCGAAGATAATTAAGTCTTTCATCAAAAGAACGAAGAATTTCGTCGTTAAGCTGTCCCGTTGCTTCCTTTCTGTATCTGGAAATAAAAGGGATTGTGTTTCCTTCGTCTATAAGATTGACAGTATTGTCAACTTGCCATTGATTTAAATTAAATTCTTTTGCTAGTATTTCGTTTATTGTCATATTAAATCCTTTCTGCCCATACCGGGGCGGACAAAATTTTATGCGTCAAAAGCAAAATAGCTTTCTTCTTCAAAGGTTAAAGAAATTTTTGCATTTGTAATCTCTGTAAGTGTTTTTTCCAAGCGAACGGCATCTTGTACGGGCACAAAAAGCGTTAAAGTTATAATATCCGTATATTCAGGGGGTTCTGCGGCAATTGTAAAATTCGAAAGCTCGTTTTGCAGTTTTCCCCATAAAGTATAGTCGCATTTTAATATAAGCCTTTTGCAAAGAACCATTTCCGTTCTTATTGCGGCGTCAATTCCTTCTTTTGCGGCGGAAGAATAGGCGTGAACCAATCCTCCGGTCCCCAAAAGGATACCTCCGAAATATCTGGTAACCACAACGGCGGTATTGGTGAGATTTTCTTTTCTTAAAAGGTCCAAAACGGGAACCCCTCCAGTTCCGGCAGGTTCACCGTCATCGCTGTAGCGCATAACATTATTTTCTTCAATTATGTAAGCGTAAACATTGTGTCTTGCATCGGGATATTTTGATTTTATTTCCGCAACAAAAGCGATTGCCTCTTCCTCCGTTTGAACAGGCTTAACAGAGGCAATAAAACGAGAGCGTTTTATTGTAAGCTCGCCTTCCCCGTATTTTTTGACGGTTAAATATTTTTCTTTCAGTCCAAACACCCCTAAATATAAAGTTCATATAAATTAGTATAACTTAAAATTTTGAAAAAGTAAATAGTTTTTATGTTCACGAACAGAAGAAACTGCACAAAGTCCTTGCAGTAAACGGCTCTTGTTACGCCTGTGTTACATATAAATATAAATATTACCAAACGATTACAAGTTTTTTAAACCTTTGTTAATCTGTGATTTTAATAAAGTTACAATATTGAAAATCGCAAAATAAATTGATATTATAAACATAAGAAATGGAGGGAAAATAGTGGCAGCGAAGGCAAGACTTACAATATTTGCGGTTGCGGTAATTACTCCGATTTTTATTGCGTGTATAAATTTAAAAGCGTTTTGGATTGCAACGGCACTTTTAATGGTATATTTTTCCGTTACATCTTTAAAAGAACTTATAATTGCCAACTTTGCATCGGATGAATTTTATTTCCGATATATGAAAGGGAAATCTCACAGCGAAAGCGAGATGTTTATCTTAACAGATGCAATTTTGATTTGTGGAGCGTATGCTCTTATTATCACAATGCTTTTTATGTCGCTTTTTATGTTTGATTCTTCAGTTATGAAAATCGGTGCGGCAATTTTACTTATTCTTTGGATTTTTGATTTTAAAAAGGTCTTTTCAAAGCCGTCCGATGACGAAGATTGGTCGATTGTCGATACGGTTAAGGAAATCGTTATGTGGACACAGGGTATAGTTTCCGTTGTTTTTGCGGCGAGCGCACTTTTGATATTGTAAATAAATAAACTCCTTTTATATTTTTTATTTTTTAACACAAAGAAGAAAGCTGCTTTGGCAGCTTTTTTCTTTTTTGCTGTATAATCCTTTAAAATAAGGATAAAATCTCTATAAAGGAGAGGATAAAATGATGGCAAAAAGCTCAAAAAGAGTGGTTATAATAAATAATATAAAATCGGAAAAGATTGAGCAAGCTATATTTATACTCAAAGGTAGCGGTTCTCAGAAACCTGACAGATTTATTGTAAGAGAGGCACAAGAAATTATAAATGATTATATAAATAAAGTTGAAGGCGCCGGAGGAGGGCTTCCTCTTCCAGAAAATATAAATAAAAGTAAAAAGCGGCGCTGTTTAAATCCGGGAGTTTTGTCTTTTCTTATCTTAACAGGTTTATTGTCTTTGATTTTTGTTATAAAGTCGTTTATGTGAAAGGAACATATAGAGGCGTTTGTGAATATATTATGTTAAAATATATCAGAAAGGCTGATGAAAGTGACAAAAATTTTTGTGGACGCAGGGCACGGCGGACCTGATCCCGGCGCTATCGGCAACGGTGTGGTTGAAGAGTTTGTTAATCTTAATGTTGCGAGATATCTTGCGCAAGATTTGCGAGATGCCGGATATTCGGTTATGGAATATCGGACTACATC